>JAKSBY010000518.1 GCA_022360855.1 Sphingomonadales bacterium
GATTCCTGCTGCCCGGCGAGCTGACGCAGGTTTCTCATGATGATGAAATCGTCGATGCCGTCGTTGGGCCCGGTGTTCGCGGGGTTGGCGACCCAGTTCGCGCCCGACACCCCACCGGGTCTCGCGTCGAATTCGATTCCCCCCTCGTCCGCGTAGGAAAGATGCAACACGACATTGCCGTCACCCTCGGCAAAATTTGTGCCCGCGGTCACGCCCACTTGATACCGCTCGGCATCACTGCGATCGGAGACGCCGGTCTGGACGTCGAACTCGAGCCCCTGAAAATCGTCTTTGAGGATAATGTTTACGACACCCGATACGGCATCGGCGCCGTAGACGGCGGACGCCCCGCCGGTGATTACTTCCACCCGTTCGACGAGCGGTGTGGGAATGGTGTTCAGATCGACAGCAGTGGTACTCGGCTGTGAGCCGACGTGTCGCCGTCCATTCACGAGAACGAGCGTCCGCTCGGTTCCCAACGAGCGCAGGTCGATGAGATTGAGGCCGGCGCCGGAGAAGGTCGCCGCCGTGGATTCCGCGTTTATCCCCGGACCGATCGCGGGCAGTTCGCGCAGCAGGTCGCCGATATTGACGGCGCCGGAGGCTTCGATCTCCTCCACGCCGACGATGACCGTCGGTGTCGGGGTTGCAAGACCGGAGCGCGTGATGCGTGACCCGGTGACGACGATTTGTTCGATCCGCTCATCGTTTTGATCATTGGCCGATTGATTCGTCCGACCGATCTGATTCTGCGGCACCTGCGACTGATTCTGCGCGATCAACACCGGCCTCGGCGCCGGCTGAGACTTCCCCGGCGTTGCCGGCTCCGATTCCGATCCGGCTTGGACGGAAACCGAGTGTTCATCCAGCAACGTGTAGGTCAGACCGGTGTCGGCCAGCAGCGTATCGAGCGCCGTGCTTACCTTGTACTCGCCGCTCAGTTCCGCGGACTCCTTGCCGTCCGCTACTTCGGAAAAAAAGATAACCTGCAAGTCGGTCTGGTCAGCGAACGACTGCAGCGCTTCACCGAGCGGCTGCTCGCCCCTGATGTTGACGTCGACAATGTCGTTTGCTTGCGCCCATGCTGCGCCGATGGAGCTGAACAGGATTGCGGTAAAAGCGCAGATGCGAGCCAGAGTCTTGATCATTTCGATTCTCCGTCTGCTTTGATTAGACAGCTCACCCAAATCGGTCCGATCTGTCCCCCTACCCTATAGACGACCGAACGGAGCTTCCGGTCCCCCCATATTCCGCGAATGTATTTATTGACGTTGCCATCGTTCGTTGCGAGCCACGTCGCAGCGTTGGACGTTCTTCGCCTACTTGCGCCGTTGTCTTATGTGAATGCCGGTTGAATCTCGTTGAACTTCAATACCCGGTTGATTGCCGAGGAACGTACCAAGCAGTTCGGCATCGTGCGCATTGAATACCCCGGTGATACGCCGGCTCCCCAGTTCCGGATCGTCCACTTTTATGGGAAGACGGTTGTAGCGATTGAACTCTTCGGCGACGTCGGCCAGCGGCCGGTCTTCAAAAACGAGCTTGCGCTCGGTCCACGCCGTCGACGCTTCCGCCGCAGGAATTTCTGCACGCGTTACGCCGCTGCCATCGACGGCCACCGCAACCTGGTCACCGGCGTTCGCCAACAGCCTGGATTCGGCGGACGGATCCGCGTTTCCGGCGGGCGGTACGGACGTCGTCGCTACTGCTACCCGGCCTTCGACGACGGTAAGCACGGTTTGTTCGGACTGCCGGTAAACGTTGAAACGCGTACCGACAACCGTGAGGCGCATCGGTCCGGCGTCCACGTAAAATGGGCGGGCCGGATCTCTCGCAACGTCGAACAACGCCTCGCCGGCAATCAGCTTCACCTGCCGCGAACGTTCCGTCAGCGTAACGCGCACCTCGGACAAGGTGTTCAGCGTAATCATGGATCCGTCTTCGAGCGCAATGGAACGCTGCTCGCCCAGTTCCGTTCGATAGATGTGGCCGGTCTGCGCTCCCCGTCCAACCCACACTGCCGTGAGAATTCCAATGAGGAGCGTTGCCGCAACGCCCATCCAGCGCCGCGTTACGATGTGCGCTTGCGGTTCACTCTCCTTGTCGTCGCGGGCCGGCGCCGTTTCACTTGCCGGCTCGAATTCGATAACTTCAGACTTGGCCGCAGCCACCAGTTCATCGATGCTGCTTTGCAGCCGCTCGTTTTGCGTCAGTTCCACGTGCAGTGCCGAGAGCTGCATGAATTCCTTGATGTGATCCGGGGATTGTTTCAGCCAATCGAGAAACGTCCGCTTCTCCGACAGCCCGATCTCACCGTCATCGAATGCAACCAGCCATTCGGCCGCCTGCTCGCGTACCGGTATGGATCGCTTTTTTCCGGCTCGACTCATGATGCTTAATCCGCTCCCCAAATGTCCCTGTCATACGTCCGCGAGGTAGTCACGAAGGCTCGCGTAACCTTTGACGACGTAGCGTTTCACCATGC
>JAKSBY010000250.1 GCA_022360855.1 Sphingomonadales bacterium
ACCGCCTTCTCGCACGCGGTTGTCGCATAGCGCTTGGCAAGCGCGGAAAGGCCGTTGGACCGGCCCTCCCGGTCCAGCGCATCGAGCGCGTGCAGGCACGCCAGGCGGCTGGTGACGACGAGGGTCTCGATATCCGCGAGCACGGCCTGAACAAGCTGATGGCCGCCGATGGGTTTGCCGAACTGAACGCGTTTGCCGGCATAGCGCGCGGCCAGGTCGAGCGCCTTTTGCGCGATATGCGTCGCCGCCAGCCCGGCGAGCGGCCGGTTGCCGTTCCAGGTCAGTGTCAGGATGCGCGCGGCATCGCCGTCCGCGCCGATGGCGTTGGCGGCGGGCACCGGGCAATCGTCGAACAGAACCTCGCCGAGATGGCCCTGCTGCAGGCCGAGAGTGCTGCAGGGCCGGGTCTCGAAAGGCGACTCTTCCCGGTCCACCACCAGCCGGCGCAGGCGATGGCCGTCGACCTCGCCGTCCCGGCAGGTCACGGTCATCACGTCGCAGATGGTGGCGTTGGTGATCCACGTCTTGTGCCCGCGCAGGCACAAATGGCCTTCCCCTGCGGTCACGCTTGTCGTGATGGCGCGCAGGTCGGAACCTGCGCCGGGTTCGGTGGTGGCCGTGCAACACAGCTTCTTGCCGGCAATGAGCGCCGGCAGGAAGCGCGCCCGCTGTTCCGCGTCGCCTTCGGCGGACAGCCGCGCGATGGTGCATTCATGGGCGATCAGCGATATGGAGATGACCGGAGGAAGCTGTTCGAACATGATTCCGTAGTCCAGCATCCTGAGGCCGCCGCCGCCATGCGCGGCGGGAACGCGCGGCGCGGTCAGGCCCAGCTCCGCCAGCCCGGCATAGATTTCCAGCATGATCGGCTTGGGCAGGGGGCGGTCGGGGGCCTGGCTGTCCAGGAGCGGCGCGATATGCTCCTCGACCAGCGCGATGGCGCTGGTCCGCAGGGCCGCCTGTTCCTTGGTGAGAGAGAAGTCCATGCTGCGGCTGGCATCACAACATGGAGAAGCCGCCGTTGACGCTGATTGCCTGGCCCGTGATCCAGGACGCGTCGGGGCCTGCCAGGAAGGCGATGGCGGCGGCGGCGTCTTCCGGTTCGCCGAGCCGACCCATGGGATATTGCCGCAGCACCCTTTTTTGCCGTTCGGCGTATTTCTCTTCGCCGATGTTGCGTCTGGTCTCCTCTTCGCGGGCTTTGCGCAGCTCCGTATTCGTCGCCCCGGGGGAAACCACATTCACGGTGATCTGATCGCGCCCGACTTCCTGCGCGACGGATTTGACGAGCCCGATCACCCCGGCCTTCGCGGCGGCGTAGTAGCTCATGCGGCTCTGGCCCGTGCGCGCGGCGTCGGAGGCCATGCAGATGATGCGCCCGAACTGCCTTTGCCGCATGCCCGGCAGCACCACATGCAGGATATTGAGCGGGCCGAAGAGGCAGACGTCGATCATCCTCCGCCAGTCCTCCGGTTCGGACTCCACAAAGAGCTTGTTGCTGACAATGGCCGCGCTGTTGACGACGATGGTCACCGGTCCCAGGGCGCCTTCCAGATGCGCGACGGCCGCGCGGGTGTCATCGATATTCGTGATGTCGACGCCGGCATGCGCGGTCTCGACATCGAAGCCGCTGCCGATTTCGTCGGCGGCTTCCCGTGCGGCCGCGGCATTCAGGTCGGCGATCCCGATGCGCACGCCGGATGCGGCCAGTTTCCGGGCCGTAGCCCGGCCAATGCCCTGCCCGCCGCCGAATACGAAGGCTGTTTGCGTCCCGGTCCGAGTGCTCATGACCGGGCCATGTTAGTGGGAACCGCAGGAAACTTAATCCGAAGATGACCGGCAATTGAGAAGGTGATTCTGTTGTCGGGCGGGTGGGCAATTGATTAGTATTTCCAAAGTGTTCGCTTCTATTTGGAGTGTGAGACAATGCGGCAAGAGCTGAAGGAATCGGCGGCGTCCTACATCGACGGTATTGCGTCGGATCTGCTGCGGGTATCGCATGAACTGCATGCAAATCCGGAGCTCGCCTTCGAGGAATTCCATGCCTGCGCGCTCCTGAGTACGACACTGGAAGCCTACGACCTTTCACCGCGCAGCAACGTCTACACACTGGAAACCGCCTTCGAATGCGAGGTCAGCCGCGGCGAGGACGGGCCGGTGGTCGCGCTGCTGGCCGAATACGACGCGCTGCCGGGCATCGGCCATGCCTGCGGGCACAACCTGATCGCCACCGCTTCGCTGGGCGCGGCGCTGGCGCTGGCGCATATCCGCGATGAGTTACCTGGAACGGTCAGGCTGCTCGGCACGCCGGCGGAGGAGAAGGGCGGCGGCAAGGAGATCATGGCCCGCGCCGGGGCATTCGAAGGTGTGGACGCGTCGATGATGATCCACCCGCTCGGGCGGAACATGGTGACGTTCCCCTTCGTCGCCTATTCGCAGGCCGACGTTACCTATCGGGGCAGGGCGGCGCATGCGGCCGCCGCGCCGCACCGGGGCGTCAATGCGCTGGACGGCCTGTTGCTGGCCTATCAGGGCATTTCCAACCTGCGCCAGCACATCAAGAGCACCGAGCGCATCCACGGCATCATCACCGATGGCGGTCTGGCGGCGAATATCGTGCCGGATACGGCCAAGGGCGAATTCTATGTCCGCGCCAAGGACCTGGACGACCTGGCCGCGCTGAAGCGCCGCGTGAGCGGGTGTTTCGAGGCGGGCGCGGCGTCGTCGGGGGCGGCGGTGGAAATCGTCTGGGGCGCGGTCGACTATCTCGACCTGAGAACCAACTGGCCTCTGGCGGAGCGCTTTCAGGCGAATGCGGAGGCGCTGGGCCGCACGTTTTTCCCGCTGACCGAGCTATCGGGCAACGCAACCGGCAGCACGGACATGGGCAATGTCAGCCATCGGGTCCCGTCCATCCACCCGATGCTGGAGGCCGCCCCCCGCGGCGTGCCGATCCACACCGCCGAATTCGCCGACTATGCCGGCGGAGAGCTGGGCGACAAGGCTGCCCTTGACGGCGCCAAGGCCCTGGCCATGACGGCGATCGATTTCCTGTGCTCAGAAGAGCTGCAGAAAGACGTGCGCCGCGCCTTCGAAGTCTCTAAGGGCCTCGCTTAGAGCGGAGTGAGTTTAGGTCAGTTCACCCCCTTCCTGTCATTCGCCGGCTTGACCGGCGAATCCATGTTTGCGCAGCCGAGGCAGTGTCCACATGGACCCGCCGGTCGAGCCGGCGGGTGACAAAAAAAGAGCGGGGATCAACATAAAATCATTACGATCTAGACCGTCGGAAAAGCAGGGCACGCGCCTTACATCTTCTGCGCCGCCGCACGGTCTCAACCGTAAAATTTGAGATAGCGGGCGATTTCAGAAAGTCCGTCTGTCGGGCGCACGCTACCTTGATCGGCAAGATCAAGGAGCGGGAAGCCCATGCCGGATTATGTCAGCGCAGACGCTTTGCCGGAATATGTCGGCAAGGACCTGGAACCGTCGGACTGGTTCCTCGTCGATCAGGACCGGATCAATCAGTTCGCCGATGCGACGGCCGATCATCAGTTCATTCATACGGATCCGGATCGGGCCAAGGAGACCCCCTTCGGGGCCACCATCGCCCATGGATATCTGACTCTGTCGCTCTTGCCCAAGTTGACGCGGGATCTCGGCATAATGCCGGAAAACATGAAGATGGGCCTGAATTACGGCCTGAACAAGGTCCGCTTCCTGCAGCCCGTGAAGGTCGATAGCGAGCTCAGGGCGCGGGTGACGCTGCGCGAGGTTTCGGAAAAAGCTCCGGGACAGATCCTGCTCGCCTTCGATGTGACCGTCGAGATCAAGGGCGAGGAGAAACCGGCATTGATCGCCGAGACCCTTGCGCTTTGTGTTCTGTGAAGGAGGAAACCTGACATGACAATTCGGTTCGACGATCAGGTGGCGATCGTCACCGGCGCCGGTAACGGTCTCGGGCGCAGCCACGCGCTGGCTTTGGCCGCGCGCGGCGCCAAGGTCGTGGTCAACGATCTCGGCGGCGCCCGGGATGGCGTCGGGAAATCCAGGCAGGCGGCGGAGGCCGTGGTCGAGGAGATCAAGGCCGCCGGCGGCGATGCCATCGCCAACGGCGCGGATGTGACGCGCTACGACCAGGTGCAGTCCATGGTCGACGACGCCATGTCCAACTGGGGCCGGGTCGACATTCTCGTCAACAACGCGGGCGTCCTGCGCGACAAGAGCTTCGCGAAGATGGAGGTCGCCGACTTCGAATTCGTCGTGAAGGTCCACCTCATGGGAACGATGCACTGCTCGAAGGCGGTCTGGGAAATCATGCGCGGCCAGACTTATGGGCGCATCGTCATGACCACCTCGGGCAGCGGGCTTTACGGCAACTTTGGCCAGTCCAACTATGCGGCGGCGAAAATGGGCGTCGTCGGGCTGATGAACGTTCTGCACCTGGAGGGGCTGAAATACGGCATCCGGGTCAACACCCTCGCGCCCTGCGCGGCAACCCGGATGACGGAGGATCTGATCAGCAAGGATGCGGCGGCGGCGCTGACGCCGGAATCCGTCAGCGCCGGTCTCGTCTATCTGGTTTCCCGTGACGCGCCGGCCCGGTGTATTCTGTCGGCCGGCGGTGGCGCCTTTGCCTGCGCGCGGATCCATGAGACACAAGGCCGGCGCCCGGCGTCCGAGGATCTGACGCCGGAGGCCGTGGCCGCGGACTGGGACGCCATCACGGATCCCGCGGGGCAGAAAGACTATCAAAATGTCGGCGAGCAGACCGCCTCGCTCCTGAGTGCGGGCCGGTGAGCGATGCGGTCATCGTATCGACGGCGCGAACGCCTATCGGCAGGGCCTATCGCGGCTATTTCAACGCCACGCGCGGGCCGACCTTGGCGGCGCATGCCCTAAGACATGCCGTGTCGCGCGCCGGCATAGACATGGGCGAGGTGGAAGACGTCGTTCTCGGCTGCGCCCTGCAGCAGGGCACGACCGGGCGCAATATCGCCCGGCTGGCTGCCCTGGCGGCGGGCGCGCCGGTGACGGTGAGCGGCATGAGCCTCGACCGCGCCTGTTCGTCGGGCCTGATGGCCATCGCCACCGCGGCGAAGCAGGTGCTCCACGACGGCATGCCGATCGTTGTCGGCGGCGGCGTCGAATCCATCAGCCTCGTTCAAACCGAAAAGATCAACTATCACCTCGGAACCGACGACAACGTTCTTGCGGCGGCGCCGGACATTTACATGTCGATGCTGGATACGGCCGAGGTCGTCGCCGGGCGCTACGGCATCTCGCGGGAAGCGCAGGACGCGTATGCGGTACAAAGCCAAAGACGCACGGCGGCGGCCCAAAAGGCCGGCAAATTCGACGACGAGATCTGCCCCGTCGACGCCGAAATGATGGTGCAGGACAAGACGACCGGCGAGATCCAGCCACGGAAGGTCACGGCGTCGAAGGATGAGGGCAACAGGCCGGACACAACACAGGAGGGCTTGGCAGCGCTGACGCCGGTCCGCGAGGGCGGCAGCGTAACGGCCGGGAATGCCAGCCAGCTTTCCGATGGCGCGAGCGCGGCCGTCGTCATGGACGGCAGGCTTGCCGAGCGGCGCGGCCTGGAGCCCCTGGGCATCTACCGCGGCATCGCCGTCGCCGGCTGCGAGCCCGATGAAATGGGCATCGGGCCGGTTTACGCCATACCGAAGCTTCTGCAGCGCCATGGCCTGACCGTGAGCGACATCGGACTGTGGGAGCTGAACGAGGCCTTCGCCGTTCAAGTCATCTATTGCCGCGACAAGCTGGGGCTCCCGGACGAGCTCATGAATGTCAATGGCGGGTCGATCTCCATCGGTCACCCCTACGGCATGTCGGGCGCGCGCATGGTCGGCCATGCGCTGATCGAAGGCAAGCGCCGTGGCGCCAGATACGTGGTCTGCACCATGTGTGTCGGCGGCGGCATGGGCGCGGCGGGGCTGTTCGAGGTCTGCTGAGCTCAT
>JAKSBY010000042.1 GCA_022360855.1 Sphingomonadales bacterium
GCGCCAGGCCGTCGAGATTCACAAGGATCATGCGGGCGCCATATTCACCGTGATCGGGTTCACCTTCGGGCTGGCGATGCTGCTCATGATCGTGTCGGGCGCGGTGATGATGTTTCGGGCGAAGTCCTATAGGAAGACCGCGGTCATCGTTGTCGCATGCGGTTCGGCGATGAGCGTTTTGGCCTATCTGGTGGCTGTGACCGTTCGTTAGTGACTGAGAACTTTGTTCAACGTTGTTGGAGCTTGGCGGGCCTCCGGATCTTTCGGGCCGCGAGGATTTGGGCGTCTCTGCGGTCCTGATGTTCGGGGATGTCGCTTACGGGTATGCGTTCTGCCAATGCGGCGTGGATGGTGCGGGCCAGGTCCATGTCCCAGGGGTAGTCGGTTCTGGCATCTTGCCCGATCCGTTTCATCATGGGGCCGAGCTGGTCGACGAAGCCGAGGAAGCCGCCTGAGGAATTGAGGTGCGCGACCGCGAACGGGCCGATGGAGGCCCAGCGCGGCGCCAGTCCGTCGGTAATGATCAGATCGATATCCTCGGCCGAGCAATAGCCCTCGCCGACCAGGTGCAGTGCCTCGGCAACCAGCGTGTATTGCAGCCGGTTGAGCAGGAACCCGTCGATCTCCTTGCGGACGACGACCGGGGTCATGCCGATCTCCGTCAGGAAGTCCTTGGTCCGGCTGACGACGTCCGCATGGGTCCGGTTCGTGGCGCAGATCTCCACCAGCGGGATGAGCGACGGCGGATTGACCGGGTGTGCCACCAGCGCCCGTTCCGGATGACTGATGTGGCCGAGGAACTCTGATCCGCGAATGGCCGAGGTTGATGAGGCGAGCACCGTGTCGGGCCGGGCGTGCGCGGCGATCTCGCTGAAGACGTCGCGCTTGATCGCCACGTCCTCGCGTACGCTTTCCTGCACGTAGTCGGCTTCGGCAACCGCGTCGGCGATGGAGCCGGCCACGTCGATGCGGGCTAGCACCCGGCCGGTGCCCTCCTCCAGAAAGCCGGCACGCGACAGTAGGTCCAGCGTCCGGTGCGCGTGGGGCAGGGCGTGCTTGTGGATCTGCTCGGACGAACTGTCGAACAGGGCCACCGCATGGCCGGCGCGTGCGAACGCTACCGCCCAGGCCGCGCCCACTGTGCCCGCTCCGATACAGGCGACTTTGTCCACCGGCTTACGCACCTTCACCGCCGGTCAGGCGCCGCAGGTAGTCAATGGTCTCGTCTTCGCCGACCACATCGGCGTATTTGGCGTCCATGTCGAACAGGTTGGCGGTGTGCGGGTCCGGGTGCCGGTCGCCGACTGCGTCTCGTACGATGATGGGAATGAACCCGTGGGAGCAGCAGTCGACACAGGTGGCCCTGACGCATCCGCTGGTGGTCAGGCCCGTATGTATAAGCGTATCGATGCCCCAACTGGTCAGCGTCGACGCCAGCGACGTGCCGAAGAACGCGCTCGGATACTGTTTGGAGACGACCAGTTCGTCCTCGCCCACTTCCAGCCCGTCCGGCCATGCGCCGAGGGGGTTGCCGGCCAGAAAGTGGCGCAGCGGCTTGGCCTTCTGATAGAAGCGGCCGCCATTGTTGGCGCGGGGATGGTAAACCACGTTTGTGTAGATGACCGGTATGCCGGCGTCCCGTGCCGCATCGCGGATGCGCAGCGCCGACGCCAATGCCGACTCCACCCCTGAATAGAGATCGCAGTCCTTGTCGAAATACGCCCGTACGAAATCGATCAGTATGAGCGCCGGGCGGACGCCAAACCCGATCCTGTTTTGGTAGACTCCGCTGTAGCTTTCCTTGAGGCTGGTTTCTGCCAATGGCCTTCTCCCGCACGATACTCGGTTAAACGAAACCTTGCCGATCACGTCCGTTGCAATCTATAGTGTTTTGAATACGTATTCAAATGGCAAATCTGCCGATGCCGGGGCCAGGAGAGTTTAAGAATGCGATATCTGAAGACCGCCGAAGCGGCCGATGCGATGGCGGACGCGGACAAGGCCGTTCGCGAGACCGTCGAGCGTATCCTCGAGGACATCCAGGCCCGTGGCGACGAAGCGGTCCGTGAGCTTTCCCGCAAATTCGACGATTGGGACCCGCCCGCCTTCCGCCTCGGCGCGGAGGAGATCGAAGCGGCCCTGTCCCGCGTGTCCGCGCAGGACCGGGCGGATATCGAATTCGCGCAGGCCCAGGTGCGCGGCTTCGCGGAGCATCAGAAGCAGGCGCTCGCCGATATCGAGGTGGAGACGCTACCCGGTGTCTTCCTCGGGCACAGGAATATCCCGGTCAACGCGGTGGGATGCTATGTGCCGGGCGGCAAATATCCGATGGTGGCGTCCGCGCATATGAGCGTGGCCACGGCAAAGGTGGCGGGCGTCAGGCGGATCGTCGCCGCGGCGCCGCCGTTCGATGGCGGGCCGCATCCCGCCATCGTCGCCGCCATGCACCTGGCCGGCGCGGATGAGATTCTGGTGCTCGGCGGCGTTCAGGCCATCGGCGCCATGGCGCTGGGCACCGAGACCGTCGCGCCGGTCGACATGCTGGTCGGGCCCGGAAACGCTTATGTGGCTGAAGCCAAGCGCCAGCTCTATGGCCGGGTGGGTATCGACCTGTTCGCCGGGCCGACCGAGACGCTGGTGATCGCCGACGACAGCGTGGACGCGGAAATCTGCGCCACCGATCTGTTGGGCCAGGCCGAGCACGGGCCGACCTCGCCGGCGGTACTGATCACCGATTCCGAGAAGCTGGCGCGCGGGACGCTGGCCGAGGTCGAGCGCCTGCTGGAGCTGCTGCCCACCGCCGATGTGGCGCGGCCGGCCTGGCGGGATTATGGCCAGGTGATCCTGTGCGACAGCGAAGACGAGATGGTGGCCGAGGCCGACCGCCTGGCTTTCGAACACGTGCAGGTGATGACCCGCGATCCGGAGCATTTTCTGGAGAATATGACCAATTACGGCGCCCTGTTTCTCGGCCCGCGCACCAATGTTGCCTATGGCGACAAGGTGATCGGCACCAACCACACGCTGCCGACGAAGCAGGCCGCGCGCTATACGGGCGGGCTCTGGGTCGGCAAGTTCATGAAGACCTGCACCTACCAGCGCGTGGAGAGCGATGAAGCGAGCGCGCGGGTCGGCCGCTACTGCTCGCGCCTCAGCCTGTTGGAGGGCTTTGCCGGGCATGCCGAACAGGCCAATGTGCGCGTCCGGCGCTTCGGCGGCGACAACGTGCCCTATGCCGGCCCGGCCGCGGTGGAATGACGCGTCCGGACCCGTTTTCGGCGTTTCGTCTGGACGGCAAGGCCGCGCTGGTCACCGGCGCCGGGCGCGGCATCGGCCTCGGTGCGGTCCGGGCGCTTTGCGCCGCCGGCGCCGCGGTGACGCTGGTGGCGCGCACGCGGGGTGAGATCGACGCCGCCGCGGCCGAGCTGACGGGGCAGGGCGGGGCCGCCACGGCGCTGGCGCTGGACGTGACGGATCTGGCGGCGGTGACCGAGGCGGTCGGGCGGCACGGGCCATTCGATATTCTCGTCAACAATGCTGGTACCAACCGGCCGGCGCCATTCCTGGAGGTCACGGCGGAGGATTTCGATGTGCTTTTCGGCCTCAACGTGCGCGCCGCCTATTTCGTGGCGCAGGCGGTCGCCCGCGGCCTGGTGGCGGCGGGTCGGCCGGGCGCGATCGTCAATATCTCGTCGCAGATGGGCCATGTAGGAGCCGAGGACCGCAGCGTGTACTGCGCCACCAAGCACGCCATGGAGGGGTTCACCAAGGCCATGGCGGTGGAGCTGGGCCGTCACCGAATCCGGGTGAACACCGTCTGCCCCACCTTTATCGAAACCCCGATGATCACGGGCTTCTTCGCCGACGATCCGGAGTTTCGCAAAACCGCCCTGAGCAAGAACCGCCTGGGCCGTCTCGGCACGGTCGACGACGTGGTCGGCGCCATCCTCTATCTGGCATCCGATGCGTCGGCCCTGGTCACCGGCGCCGCC
>JAKSBY010000523.1 GCA_022360855.1 Sphingomonadales bacterium
AACCGCCGCTGGGTGCCGCGCATCGAGGCCCTGCTGGCCACCCCCGGCGTGCATTTCGTCGCCGTCGGTGCCGGCCATCTGGTGGGCCCGGACAGCGTCATCAAAATGCTCGCGGCACGCGGCATCGCCGCCGAGCGCTGAGCCGCAGGCGCTTTCGGCTTTCGCCGAGTCGGCGGCCGACATTAACCCTTGGCAGATCGGCTCCAGCGGTCGCGCCGCATTGCGCGCGTGCGGTTTCGTACGCGCGGCACCTGGCCCAACGGAATTCATTTGCAGGCGCAAGGAAAAGCCGATACTCTCGTGTTGTCCGGACAAATATTTCGCGCCGTCATGGGGGCATGCCCGGCCAAAAAAACGGACCCAGTTGCGATCGAGAAAAAAACAAGGCCGGCCTTAAGAGCGGGCCTGAAACCGGAAACGATCAGAGGAACCGTCCATGTCTGCACTCTCGTCAAAGTTGATGGCTTTCAAGCCGGCTGCGCTGCTTTCCGCAAGCGCCGCAGCGCTCATCACCGGTGCCCAGGTCCCGGTTTACGCCCAGCAGGCCGACCAGCAAACCGGATCGATGGAACAGGTCATCGTCACGGCCCGGCGCCGCGAGGAAAGCGTCACCGACGTGCCGGGCACGGTCACCGCGCTGACCGCCACCACCTTGCGCAACGCCGATGTGGAGCGGGCGGAAGACTTCATCGCGCTGACCCCCGGCGTGACCATGGTCGACGCCGCCGAGGTCGGCGACACGCAGGTCAACATCCGTGGCATCAACGGCGCCCGCGACGCCGAGAACAGCTTCGCCTTCATCGTCGACGGCGTGCTCTACACCAACCCGGCGGCGTTCAACCGTGAATTCGTCGATCTGCAGCAGATCGAAATCTTCAAGGGTCCGCAGGGCGCCATCTACGGCCGCAACGCCGCGGCCGGCGCCATCATCGTGACCACGGCCAAGCCGACCAACGACTTCGAGATCCTGGGCGAGGCCAGCTTCGGCAACAACGACAGCTACACCCTGAACGCCTCGGTGGCCGGGCCGATCGTGGAAGACGAGCTGTTCTTCCGCTTCTCCGCCGACTGGCGCGATTCCGACGGCTTCTTCCGCAACAGCTTCCAGGACAACGCGCCCATCGTCGACCGCTTCGAGGGCTACAACTTCAACGGTCGGCTTTTGTGGACGCCCAATCAAGACACCAATGTCGACCTGAAGTTCCGCTACGGCATGGTCGATGCCTCGTCGATCACCTTCAACGCCACCTTCCATCTGCCGAACTTCGCCGAGGGCGCCAACGCGCCCGCCGCCTTCGAAGACGTCAACGACCATCAGTTCGTGTTCCAGCCCAATATCGTCTCCGACAACGACCAGGACGCGGTGGAGTTCTCCGCCAAGGTGGATCATGACTTCGAATGGGCAAGCCTGACCACCTGGTTCCTGTTCTCCGACATCGACAACGAGTTCATCGCCGACGGCACCTCGGCGGCCTTCGGCTTCTTCAACGGCGATGCCGCGTGCCAGCAGTCCACCGCCGATCTGAACGCCGCCGGCGTCACCCTGCCGGCGCCGCAGATTTTGGGCACGAGCCCGGTGGGCATCATCTTCACGCCCGACTTCTCGGGCTCCTTCTTCGGGCCCTACACGCCGACCACCTGCGACGGCCTCCAGGAGCAGATCCGTTTCCAGAAGGACTATTCCTTCGAGGTCCGGCTGGCCTCGCCGGGCGATCAGCGGCTGCGCTGGATGACGGGCTTCTACTTCCTGGATATCGACCGCCAGGTCGGCATATCGCTGAACCGCGATTCCGGCGCGCCGCCGATCCGCGGCCTCCTGCAGGAAGACCGCACCGGCCCGAACCGCACCGAGGCGCTCGTCTTCGACGATTTCGACAGCCGCGTCTTCGCCGTGTTCGGCCAGGCGGAGTTCGACATCACCGATGATATCGAGATCTCCGCCGCGCTACGCTACGACAACGAGAAGCGGCGGGTCTCCAACCTGGTGCCGGTGGACGTGCGCTCCACCGTGATCGACGTCAATGCGGACGGTATCATCAACGACCCGGCCAATCCCGACCCCCTGAACCCGGCGCTGGTGCCGGGGCTCAACCCCAACCTCAACCCGGACGGCACGATCCCCGATCAGGAGCGGACCTTCGAGCAGATCGAGCCCAAGATCTCGATCACCTGGGACGCCACCGAAGACCTGACCCTGTTCGCGAGCTGGGGCGTCGGCTTCAAGGCCGGCGGCTTCAACAATGTCGGCTCGTCGGCCACGGTCGGCGCCTTCATCAACGGCTTCATAGCCTCGGGCGATTTCTTCACCGCCACCGGCCGCACGCCGGCCAATATCCAGGACGTGTTCGAAGAGGAAACCTCCAACGCCTTCGAGGTCGGCTTCAAGGGCCAGTTCCTCGACGGCCGTCTTCAAGTGGAAGGCGCGGGCTACTACGTCGATGTCGACGACATGCAGTTCTTCGAGTTCTTCGTCGGCACCTTCGGACTGTTGCGCGTCGTCTCCAACATGGATTCGGTGGAGATCTACGGCTTCGAGCTCGCGGCGCGGGCGCAGCTGCACGAGTATTTCAACATCTATGGCGGTGTCAACGTGATCGAGAGCGAGATCAAGGCCAACTCGGCCCGCCCCGATACGGTCGGCAACGAAGCGCCCTATACGCCCGACTACACGATCAATATCGGCGCCGAGTTCAGCTACCCCATCGTCAACGACACGATGAGCCTGCTGTTCCGGGCCGATGCGCAGTTTATCGGGCCGACCTGGTTCCACACGGTGCAGGAAGGCATCCAGCCGACCATCTTCGCGCCGCTCTTCGAGCTTTCGATCTTCGGTGCTGGCTCCGGGCCCTTGGGCTTCGCCGACTTCTCCAACGCCCAGCGCGATTCCTACCATACGGTGGACCTGCGCGGCGGCGTCCAGGGCGAGCACTGGGCCATCTTCGGCTTCGCCAAGAACGTGACCAACGAGGTATTCCTGGAAGAGGTGATCCCGGCGCCGGAATTCGGCGGCGCCTTCATCCACCCGGGCAACCGCCGCTCCTACGGCGTGGAGGTCTCGTTCCGGTTTTAGGAAAGCTGCGTCTGCCAGGCCGTTCGTACTGAGCCAGGTCGATGTACGAACGGCCTCGCCCTGCCTCAGACGGCTCTAATAGGGCGCCTTGATCGGCTCGAAGCTGTAGTTGTTGAAGTCGTGCAGGATCTTGGCGCGGCCGATCTTGCTGTGGCTCTCGATACGGGCGCGGAAAAGGCAGCCCCCGGTCGCCCAGACCAGCGCGTTGTTGTCCCAGTCCGCCCATTCCCACTCCGGCTGGGCGAGCTCCAGGCCCGACTCCCGGTTAACCAGCGCATGTTCGTCCCAGTAGGAGCTCTTGCCGATCGGCGGCCCAACCTGTCCATGCACGATTTTTCTGAGCACCCAGTGCTTGGCGAGCGGCTTTTCGAAGATCGTCTGCGAGTGCCATTTTCCGACCTGCTCGTCCGCGGTCCGGCTCCATCCGTCCCGGACCAGGCGCGGATAGTAGACGCCCGTACATTCCGATCCGCAAGACTCCGCAGGCTGGAATTCCTCATCTCGCGTCACCGAGCCGGAATTGAGAAGCGCCTGGTGATTGCCGAATTTTCGATCGTTCAGCCAGTATGTCGTGTTTGACAGAAAAAGACCGCCGCCGTCCCAGCAGTCGCCCTTTGCGTAGAGTTCGATCGCCTTAAGCCACGGCGCGCGCGACAGCGCAGTCCACGACCCGCGGGTTTCAGAGTCCCACTTCCCGTTCATGGCGAAATAGATCATATGGCGCCCGTCCGGCGACAGGTCCGAGCGCCGTTCATAGATCCGGCCCTTGAGCCACTGACCCATCTGGAAGCTGTCGCGGAATCTGTCCCAGAGAAACGTGCAGACCCGCTTCGAAGGGCCACGGCGGAAGACGATGCCATGCTTGCCGTCTTTGGCGAGTATCGCATGCAAACGAGCCGGAATCGTGTCTGCGTCGTTCACTGGTCGTCAAATATTGCGAGGCGCCTGAGGAATCTCTTCGGTCGTCGGAATCAGAGCGGCGTCTCTATTTCGGAGCAATGACCATGGTCATCTGGCGGCCCTCCATCTTGGGCAGGGCTTCGACCTTGGCGATCTCGTCGGTATCGTCGCGCACCCGCATGAGGACGCCGAGGCCCAATTCCTGGTGCGCCATTTCGCGGCCTCTGAACCGCATCGTGACCTTGACCTTGTCGCCTTCGTCGATGAAGCGGTGGATCGCCCGCATCTTGACGTCGTAGTCATGGACATCGATGCCCGGGCGCATCTTGATCTCCTTGACGTCCTGCGTCTTCTGGTGCTTGCGGGCCAGGTTGGCCTTTTTCTGGGCCTCGTATTTGTATTTGCCGAGATCGAGGATCTTGGCGACCGGAGGATCGGCATTGGGCGACACCTCCACGAGATCGAGGCCAACGGCCTCGGCCCTGCGGACCGCGTCTTCGGTTCGAACGATGCCGTGATTTTTCCCCTCGTGATCGATCAGGCGAACGGCTTCAACCTCGATCTGATCGTTGGCTCGTGGCCCCGTTTGGGTGGGCGGGGCGGCCATGCGTCGGTTACGTATGAAAAAGTCTCCTTGGTTGTTCCTGCTCTATTGCTCATGCTCTCCTGCCGCGCCGAGGCGCACCGGCGAATCGCCGCGACAAGCGCAGGATATTACAGGTCTTGCGTAAAGAATTCGAGAAATTAACCTTGCGCCCGCGCCAAATCCGGCGGTTGTGCTTCCGCGGCAACAGCCCGGATGGCATCCGCGACGGCTGCCGACGACTGAGCTTCCGCGCCGAGCCGGCGGATGGAGACGGTATCTTCCTCCGCCTCGCGGCGGCCGATAACGAACATGACGGGCACCAGGGCGTGACTGTGTTCGCGCACCTTGTAATTGATCTTCTCGTTCCTGAGATCGATGGCGGCGCGCACGCCTGCCGCCGCCAGGTCGTCCATGACCTTGCGGGCATAGGCGTCGCCGTCGGAGGTGATGGTCGCCACCACGACCTGCGTCGGCGCCAGCCAGAGCGGCAGCCGGCCCGCATAATGCTCGATCAGCACGCCCAGGAACCGCTCGAACGAGCCGACGATGGCCCGGTGCAGCATCACCGGCCGGTGCTTCTCGCCGTCTTCGCCCACATAGGACGCATCGAGCCGTTCGGGCAGGTTGAAATCGGCCTGGAAGGTGCCGCATTGCCACGACCGGCCGATGGCGTCGGTGAGCACGAAGTCGATCTTGGGCCCGTAGAAGGCGCCCTCGCCCGGGTCCACCTGGTAGGGTAGGCCGACATGCTTGATGGCCGCCTCGAGGGCTGCTTCAGCCTGGTCCCAGCTTTCATCGGAGCCGACCCTGACCTCGGGCCGGGTGGAGAATTTGATCTGGATGTCCGCGAAGCCGAAATCCGCGTAGATCGACTGCAACAGCGCGCAGAAACGCTCGGTCTCGCCCGTGATCTGGTCCTCGGTGCAGAAGATGTGGCCGTCATCCTGGACGAAGCCGCGCACGCGCATCAGCCCGTGCAGCGCGCCCGAGGGCTCGTAGCGGTGGCAGGAACCGAACTCCGCTAAACGCAAAGGCAGGTCGCGGTAGGATTTGAGGCCCTGATTGAACACCTGCACGTGGCAGGGGCAGTTCATGGGTTTCAGGGCAAGCACCTTGTCTTCCTGGTCGACCTGCGAGATGAACATGTTCTCGCGGTATTTGTCCCAATGGCCGGACTGCTCCCAGAAGCGCCGGTCCATGAGCTGCGGCGTGCGGATCTCGCGATACTCGCCCTCTTCCTGGCGGCGGCGCATATAGTCCTGAACGGCACGGTAGACGGTCCAGCCCTTGGGATGCCAGAATACCTGGCCCGCCGCCTCTTCCTGGAGGTGGAGCAGGCCCATGGCCCGGCCGAGGCGGCGGTGAGCGCGCTTCTCCGCCTCCTCCAGGCGGTGCAGATAAGCCTTGAGCTCCTTCCTGTCGCGCCAGGCGGTGCCGTAGATGCGCGTCAGCATGGCGTTCTTCGCGTCGCCCCGCCAATAGGCGCCGGCCACCTTCATCAGCTTGAACGCGGTGGGCAGCTTGCCGGTGGACGGCAAGTGCGGCCCGCGGCAGAGGTCGAGCCAGTCGCCCTGGCGGTAGATGGTGATGGGCTCGTCCGCCGGCAGATCGGCGATGATCTCCGCCTTGTAGTGCTCGCCGATGGACTTGAAATAGGCGATCGCCTCGTCGCGGTCCCACACCTCGCGCATGATCGCCTCGTCGCGGCCGACGATCTCGCGCATGCGCTCCTCGATCGCGGGCAGATCGTCGAGCGTAAACGGCTCGTCCCGGGCGAAGTCGTAATAGAACCCGTCCTCGATGGTCGGGCCGATGGTCACCTGTGTGCCGGGATAAAGTTCCTGCACCGCCTGCGCCATCACATGCGCCGCATCGTGGCGGATCAGCTCCAGCGCATCGGCCTCGTCGCGCGCGGTGATCAGCGCCACCTCCGCGTCCGCCTCGATGGCGCGTTTGATATCCCAAAGATCGCCATTCACCCGTGCCGCCAGCGCTGCCTTGGCGAGTCCGGGGCCGATATCCGCTGCGATCTCCGCGGGCGTGACGCCGGCCGCATGGGCGTGCGCGCTGCCGTCAGGCAGTGTGATCGTGATCTTGCGGTCTTTCAGCGCCTGGTCCATCGGCCTCGACTCGGTCTTTCGCCCGCCCGCCGGCGGTAGGGCGGAGTTAATGGTCGCACCGTTATGTGTCAAGCGACGGCAATTGCAAAAGGTCGCCTCCGTGGCGATAGTTGGCGCCGATTCGGGCCTAGGGGGAAATCGGGTGCAAATGAACGAGGAGGAAAAAGAAACGCCGCGCGGGGCGCCCCCCGCGGCCCCGGGCGGAAAAGCGCTGCAGTTCGACGGCCGCTGGACCGAATTGTTGCCCATTGTTCTGGTCAATCTGCTTTTGACGATTATCACCATCGGCATCTTTCGGTTCTGGGCGCGAACAAGGGTCCGGCGCTATTTGTGGTCCAGGGCCCGGCTCTATGGCGAGCCCCTGGAATACACCGGCACCGGACTCGAGCTCTTCGTCGGCTTCGTCGTCGTCTTTTTCGTCGTCCTGCTGCCCCTGACGCTCATATTCTTTGCCGCGGAAATGCTGTCTCAGAGCGGCCGCGACCTCGCCGGCATTTTTATGCTGTTCGCGACTTACCTGGCGATTTTCTGGCTGATCGGCGCCGCCGTCTACCGCGCCCAGCGCTACCGCATGAGCCGGACCCAATGGCGCGGCATCCGCGGCGCGCAATTGGAGCGCGGCTACAGATATGGTGCGATCGCCCTTGGTTTTTTGTTTCTCAACGGCTTCACCTTGGGCCTGACCGCGCCGGTCGCCGCCCAGACCCTTTACGGGTACCGGATGAACCGCAGATATTTCGGCTCCGGCCGGTTCCGTTTCAAGGCCCCTGTCGAGGCGATCTATCCGACCTACTTCGTCTGTTGGATTCTGGCCGTGCCAACCTTGTTTATTTCGCTGTTCTGGTATTACGCCCGCTATTTCAGCCATATTGCCCGCCACACGGCTTTCGAGGGCCTGGGTTTCACCTTCGATATCAAGCCCGGCCAGCTCTTCTGGTTCTGGTTCGTGAATCTATTGATTATGGTCTTTACGCTCACACTGGGGAGCCCGTTTGTGGCCATGCGCAAAATACGGTTCCTGGCGGAGAATCTGCAGGTCTCCGGCACATTGGACTTCGAGACCATTCGCCAGACCGACCAGGCCGGGCCGTCCATTGGCGAGGGACTCGCGGAGGCGTTCGACGTTGGCGGAATCTGAACACCCGGCCTTCAGCGGCCCGACCTTCAGCGGCAAAGTCTATGGCTTCGACGCCGGTTTTTTCGACGGCCAGACCGCCAAGCGGCACGCGGTCCGGGCCAGCCGGCGGCCGGAGGGTCTGGCCATCGAGGGCGACGGTATCTCGCTCATCTGGCGATACCCGGAGCTGGTCCTGCTCGATGCCGCGCGGGACGGCCATCGGGTGCAGATTTGCCACGCCGGGGAAAGCGGCCCCCGGCTGACGATGACCGGCGCCAACGTTCGCTATCTGCTGGCGCAGGCGGCGCCGCAGATCGGCCAGGCCGCGCGAGGGCACCGGCTGCTTCGGCCGCTCCTGATTTCAGGTGGCCTGACCGCGGCCATCATCGTCTTCGCCTTGGCCGTTCCCTATCTGTCGCGTTCCATTGCGCCTTTGGTCCCGGAGCGCTGGGCCGGCGGTCTTGGTGACGCGGTCATCGCGATGGTCTCCGAAACCCGGACGCGCTGCACCGCCGAAGGCGGCCGCGCCGCCCTGGATCGATTGACCGAGCGGCTGCGCGCCGGGCGCGAGGATATCCCCGCCATGGAAGTGGGCGTGATCGACGACCCGGGGATCAACGCCTTTGCCGCGCCGGGCGGGCGCATCGTTTTGCTGGAAGGCCTGATCCGGGCGGCGAAAGGCCCTGACGAGGTCGCCGGCGTGCTGGCGCATGAGATGGGGCATTCGATGCACTATCATAGCCTCGCGCGGCTGATTGAGGCTCTCGGCGCGGGCATCTTTCTCGAATCCATTGGCGGCGATTTCGGGTCCCTGGCCAATCTGGCGCTGACCCTGTCCTACAGCCGCGAGGACGAGCGCGAGGCGGATGGCACGGCCGTGGAACTGCTGGCCGGATCGGGAATCTCGACCGCCGGCCTGGCCGACTTTTTCGACCGGCTCGCCGGCGAGTCAGACGATGGTGGCCTCTCCGTCTACGCCGCGCTGGCCTCGACCCACCCGCTCTCGGCGGAGCGCGCGCAATTTGTCCGCCAGGGCACCGAAACCGGCGCCGCCACCACGCCGGCCTTGAGCGACGAAGAGTGGGACGCGCTCAAGGCAATCTGCGATTTCTAATCGATGGAGGACCGCATTCGCTTTCTCGACACCCAGGAGGGCCGCCGGCTTGCCTATTGTCTGACGTCGGGTGCATCCCCCGGCGTCGTCTTCCTGCCCGGCTTCAAGTCCGACATGGAAGGCACCAAGGCGCTGGCGCTGGAGACGCATCTGAAAGCCGAGGGCCGCGCCTTGCTGCGTTTCGACTATTCCGGCCACGGGCGGTCATCAGGCGCCTTCGAGGACGGCACCATCGGCGCCTGGAAGGCGGATACCGTCGCCGTGATCGATGCGCTCACGCAAGGCCCGCAGATCCTGGTCGGCAGCTCCATGGGCGGCTGGCTCGCGCTTCTCGCCACGCTCGCCCGGCCCGACCGCGTCAAGGGTCTGGTGCTGATCGCGCCGGCGCCCGACTTCACCGAAAAGCTGATGTGGGCCAATTTCGGCGAAGCGGCGAAGAAAAAGATTCTGCGCGAGGGCTGGGTCGCCATGCCGAGCGACTATGACGACGAGCCCTACAAGATCACCCGCGCCCTGATCGAAGACGGGCGCGACCATCAACTGCTCGACGGCCCCATCGCCTTCGACGGGCCGGTGCGTCTATTGCATGGCCAAGAAGATCCGGACGTGCCGTGGGAATGGTCGATGAAGATCGCCGAACGGCTGACCAGCCACGACGTCATCATCAGCCTCAACAAATCCGGCGACCACCGCCTTTCGGAGCCCGATGATATCACCCGGCTCTGCCGCGCGGTGGACGAAGTGGCCTCAAAGCTCGGCGGCGAGGGCGCGTAGGCCCTCGCGATAGGTCGGGTAGGCGAGAGTAACGCCGAGCTCTTCCTTGATGCGTGCGTTGGAGACCCGTTTGTTGTCGCGGTAGAAGCTCCGCGCCATGTCCGAAAGCTGCGCCGAATCGAAGGGGATTTCCGGCGGTGGGTCGACACCGAGCAGCTCGGCGGCATAGGCGACGACCTCCTGCGGCGGCGCGGCCTCGTCGTCGGCCACGTTGTAGATGCGCCCCGGGTTGGGCCGGTTGATCGAGGCTTCGAGCACCGCGGCGATATCGTCGACATGGATGCGCGAGAAGCGCTGGCCGGGTTTGACGATGCGCTTGGCGGTCCCGGCCTTCAGCGCGCGCAGCGGGTTGTTGTCGGGGCCGTAGATGCCGGCCAGGCGGAAGACATGAGCCG
>JAKSBY010000283.1 GCA_022360855.1 Sphingomonadales bacterium
GATGGCCCGACAAAAAGTGATCCTCAAGGCGGAGCTCAGCCGGGGCACGTTCTATTGGGTTGCCGAGGTCGATGCCGACACCGAAGAGGAAGCGGTGGTTGCCGCCGAGAACCTGTTCCTGAGCGAAGTCGAACGGGCCGAGGACTGGCATTTCACCGACTACGACGTGGAGCCGGCTTAGGACTCCACCGCGCCGCCGAAGTGGTTCGACAGGCTCACCACGAACGGACTCCCAACTCCGTTCGCCCTGAGCTTGTCGAAGGGCCGAGCCTGCCACGACAAACCCCCGCAGTCCGTGCTATAATTCCGGACGCAACCATTTTGACGGAGAGAATCCGGCGGAATCGCGCCGTGCCCGGGAGATCGCATATCATACTCTTCGCCGTTTGCGCCGCGCTTGTCGCCGGCGCACCGGCCCGCAGCGTCGAGATTACCACCTCGCCGGCGGCGGGGCTGATTAATGACGGCGCTCGCGCGCTCGACCGCGGCGATGTCGAAAGAGGCGTTCGGCTGACCAAGGAAGCGCTCGAAAGCCACACGCTCTCAAGCAACGTGGCGGCCGTCGGCTACAACAATCTCTGTGTCGCCTACAACAACCTCGAGGCCTATGACCGGGCGCTCGACTACTGCAATCAGGCGATCAAGCTGAATAAGCGCAATTGGCGGTTCTTCAACAATCGCGGTACGGCGAAATTCGGCAAAGGCCGGCTTGACGGCGCGATTGCCGACTATATGCGCGCGTTGAAGATCAACCACAGGGCCGACATTCTGAAGCGCAATCTGGAGATGGCGTTGGAGCGCCGGGGCGAGCCGGTCGAGGATATCGAGGCTTACATCCGCGATAATCTGTAAAAACCGCCCGCCCCAAGGCTCTTCCGGTTTTCGCGCTCATGACTTAGTCTGATCCGACAAAGACAATTTCACGGGAGGGTGCAATGCCCGGGCTCATGTTTCCGATCACCTTGATGTACGGCTCCGCACTCGGGCTCATCTATCTGGTCGTCTCCTACCGCGTTTCCCGCGCGCGGATGCAAGAGAAGGTCAGCCTGGGCGACGGCGGTAACGAGAAGGTCTTGCTGGCCTACCGAGTCCAGGCCAATATGGGCGAGTATGTACCGCTGACACTCATCTTGGTTGCCGGGCTCGAAGCCTCGCCGGCACCGGCGCTGATCGTCCATATCCTCGGCGGCGCGCTGGTGGCGGGCCGCGTCTTGCACGCGGTGGGCCTGTCGCAGGGGCCCAAGCCGAATTTCGGCCGGGTCTCCGGTACGCTGATCACCTGGATCGTGCTGCTGATCGCTTCAGTGGCCGGTCTCTACTACGCCCTGGCGGCCTAACCAGCGGTCCCGCCGACGGTCAATCCATCGACCCGCAGCGTTGGCTGGCCGACACCGGCCGGGATCGACTGTCCGGCCTTGCCGCAGACCCCAATCCCCGGGTCGAGCGCCAGGTCGTTGCCGATCATGGTGACCTTCTTCAGGACCTCCGGTCCGCTGCCGATCAAGGTCGCGCCCTTCAAGGGCTCACCCACCTTGCCGCCCTTCACGCGGTAGGCCTCGGTGCAGGAGAAGACGAATTTTCCGCTCGTAATGTCCACCTGGCCGCCGCCGAAATTCACCGCATAGACGCCGTCGTCGACCGAGGCGATGATCTCCTGCGGGTCCTTGTCGCCGGCCAGCATGAAGGTGTTGGTCATGCGCGGCATCGGCGCATGGGCATAGGATTCGCGCCGGCCGTTGCCGGTTGGCTCCTCGCCCATCAGCCGGGCGTTCAGGCGATCCTGCATGTAGCCCTTCAGGATGCCGTCTTCGATCAACACGTTGCGGCGGGTCGGCGTTCCCTCATCGTCGATGGTCAGCGATCCACGCCGCGCTTCGATTGTGCCGTCGTCGACCACGGTGACGCCCGGCGCCGCGACCCGTTCGCCGCGCAGGCCCGAGAAAGCCGAAGTCTGCTTGCGGTTGAAATCGCCCTCGAGGCCGTGGCCAACAGCCTCGTGCAGCAGCACACCCGGCCAGCCGGGCCCGAGGATCACCGTTGTCTCACCGGCCGGGGCCGGCACGGATTTCAGGTTGACCTCGGCCTGGCGGAGCGATTCCTGCGCATGCGCCTGCCAGGTGGCCGGGTCGAACAGCGTCTCGTAGGCATAACGACCGCCGGAGCCGTGATAGCCGGCCTCCTGCCGGTCACCTTCGCCCAACACGACCTGGATATTGAGCCGCACCAGCGGCCGCACATCGCGCATATGAACGCCACCCACCCGAATGATCTCGACAACCTGCCATTCGCCGAACAGCGAGGCCGAAACCTGCCGCACGCGCGGCTCGCTGTCGCGCACATAAGCGTCGATATCGGTCAAGAGCTTGACCTTGGCCTCGAAATCGATCGCTTCCAGGGGATTGTCCGGCGCATAGAGTTGCCGGTTGGTGCCGGCGGGCGGCGCGCTCATGGCGCCGGCGCTTCCTGTACGCACCGCCTGCACGGTCTTCGCCGCGCGGCGGATGGCGGCTTCGGAAAGCTCCGTGCCATGCGCATAACCGGTCGCTTCGCCGACAACGCCGCGCAAGCCGAACCCCTGGGCGGTGTCATAGGAGGCGGACTTCAGCCGCCCGTCGTCAAAGACGAAGCCCTCCGAAAGGCCATATTGCAGGTAGAGCTCGCCGTCGTCCATGGCGCCGAGGGCCTCGTCGGTCAGCCCCTCGATGCGCGTCTGATCCATGTCGGTATGGGTGAAGAAAAAATCCGGTTTGGGCTGCATGGTCGGGGTCACGCTTATCATCTTGAGTTGTCTATCCGCGGTGACTAACACGCTCCCCGGAATGCGCAAGCCATTTGGCGTTGCAAGCCGCCGATTTTGTCGCGTGTCAGTTGGTCGCAGGGACTTGTGAGCCCCCCATAATCTGATATAACGACCAACGCGTTAAGGGTTGCAGGGACCGGTTCGCTTGCCGCCAATTCCGGCGGCGGCGATCCCGACGAGGAGGCCGGCCCGGCCCATCAAACCGAGGTTCACACCACCACAAAATGGGTTTGGCATGAAGACATTTCAAATGGCTTGGGGTCAAATGGCCTGGGGGCTGATCCTGTCGACTCTCGCCATGCTGATGAGCAGCCCGGCGCTCGCGCAGTCCGACCGCGTCGTCTCCAAGGCTGAAGACAAGCAGCTCGGCTTCATAGAGGCCGCCTCCCCCGTGATGGAGGAGATCGCCGAATTTCACGACCTGCTCCTGATCATCATCACGATCATTACCATCTTCGTGTTCCTGCTGCTGTTCTGGGTCATGGTCCGCTACAATGCCCGGCGCAATCCCAATCCATCCAAGACCTCGCACAACACGCTGATCGAGGTGATCTGGACCGGTGTCCCGATCATCATCCTGGTGGTGATCTTCTTCCCCTCGATGAAGCTGCTTTACCTGCAGGATGAGATTCCCGAGGCGGATATCGTGATCCAGGCCACCGGCCACCAATGGTACTGGTCCTACCAATACCCGGACCATGGCGGCATCGAGTTCGATTCGATTATGTTGCCCGTGGAGTATTGGGACGAAGATCGCGGCCCCGAGGTCGAAGCTCAGCGTCAGGCGGCGGTCGCCGATATCTCGGCCATGCTGGGCGGGCGGGAGATCGCGGAGATTGAGCGGCTGCTCGACACCGACACCCGCGTCGTCGTGCCGATCAACAAGGTCGTCAAGGTGCTGGTAACGGCCTCGGATGTTATCCATTCCTGGACGATCCCGGCCTTCGGCTTCAAGATCGACGCCGTGCCGGGCCGTTTTAACGAGACCTGGTTCAAAGCTACCGAGCTCGGCACCTTTTACGGCCAGTGCTCCGAGCTTTGCGGCATCCGCCACGCCTTCATGCCGATTGTCGTCGAGGTCGTGACGGAAGAGGAATTCGCAGCCTGGGTGGCGCGCGCGCAGGAAGCCTACGCCGATGCCGCCCCGGCCCGTCGCGTGCAGCTGGCCGACGCCGGCGCCGCCACAAGCAACAAGTGACATACAGGGACTAAGCCATGGCTTACGCAAGCGCAGCGCACGGCGAGCACGATCATACCCCGACCGGCTGGAAACGCTGGGTCTATTCCACGAACCACAAAGACATCGGCACAATGTATCTGATCTTCGCCGCGATCGCCGGCTTTATCGGCGCGGCGTTTTCGGGCCTGATCCGGATCGAGCTGATGTATCCAGGCGTGGACGTGTTGCCCTTCCTGACCGGCGGCAATATCGACGCTGCGTATCACATGTACAACGTCCTGGTCACCGGCCACGGCCTGATCATGGTGTTCTTCCTGGTCATGCCGGCGATGATCGGCGGCTTCGGCAACTGGTTCGTGCCGATCATGATCGGCGCGCCGGACATGGCCTTCCCGCGCATGAACAACATCTCGTTCTGGCTGTTGCCGCCGGCATTCATCCTGCTCATGACATCAGTCTTCGTCGAGGGGCCGGCGGGCAATACCGGCGTCGGCGGCGGCTGGACGGTCTATCCGCCGCTCTCCACATCGGCACAGCCGGGGCCGGCCATGGACATGGCGATCCTGTCGCTGCATCTGGCCGGCGCGTCGTCGATCCTCGGCGCCATCAACTTCATCACCACCATCTTCAACATGCGCGCCCCGGGCATGACGCTCCACAAGATGCCGCTGTTCGTGTGGTCGATGCTGGTGACCACCTTCCTGCTCTTGCTGTCGCTGCCGGTGCTGGCGGGCGCCATCACCATGCTGCTCACCGACCGCAACTTCGGCACCGCCTTCTTCGACGCCGGCGCCGGCGGCGACCCGGTGCTGTGGCAGCACCTGTTCTGGTTCTTCGGCCACCCCGAGGTCTACATCATGATCCTGCCGGCCTTCGGCATCATCAGCATGATCGTCTCGACCTTCAGCCGGAAGCCGGTGTTCGGCTACCTGGGCATGGCCTACGCCATGGTCTCCATCGGCTTCGTCGGCTTCGTGGTCTGGGCCCACCACATGTAC
>JAKSBY010000519.1 GCA_022360855.1 Sphingomonadales bacterium
ACGCTGATGGCGGACGCGGTGGTTGTCGCGGTATCGCTGTTCGACGATTCGGTCGATTTTGCGGTGACCGTGAGGTCGTAGTCGCCCGTAAAGCCCGTCGGCGGGATCATGGTCAGGCCGGGCAGCTCGGCAGCGGTCAGGCTCCAGACGCCGCCGCCGAGGTTGGTTCCGGCGGAGAGCGTCGCCCCCGTCGGCACCCCGGAGACTTCTACTGTCAGCGTCTCCGAGCCGTCCGTATCCGCCAGGCTGGCATCGATATCGAGCGCGACTCCCTCCGAGAGCGACACATCCAGCGTTTCGTTGACATTGGGCGTGTCAACGGTAACCGAGACGTTGTCGAAGTTGATCTCGGTAGTCTCGCTCGACTGTGTCTTCTTGTTGTTGTAGCCGCCCAGGGTCAGCGTATGCGTGCCGGGCGTCAGCGAGCCGAGATCGATAGTTACCGTCTGCCAGCCGGAATCGCCGCCGTCATACATGCGGGCGACATAGTCGTTGCCGCCGGTGCCGTGGAGCGTGCCGTCTATGGAGGCGAGCACTTCGACATATTCGTCGCTCTCGTAGGACGAAGCCATTTCGATCTTGTAAGAGAAGGTCAGCGTGCCGGTGGCGCCTTCCGGAACCGTGAAGGTGTGGGAGAAACCGCCGGACATGTCGGTGATGTCAGCGCCGTCGATGCCGCCGAGATCCATGTCCAGCGCGCCCGAGCCGCCGACGCCGTCGTTCGAGTCGATGCCGCCGGACGCGTAGCCGGCCTCGTCGGTGCCGCGGAAGGTGTCGTCCTGATAGGTGAAACCGTCGAGGCCCGAATCGAAATCGGCGGACAGTACGGTGGACGTGCCGCCGGTGATGGTGAAGGTCAGGTTCGCCGTGCCCGTGGCGCCGCCCGGCATGAGCCAGAGATCGTCCAGGTCGGCATTGGAGACGGTCCACGAGCCGCCGCCATTGTTGGTCCCGGCGGAAAGCGTCGCGCCGGTCGGAACGCCGGTGATCGTCACCGCGGTGCCGGCGTCGATGACGCTCTGTGGCACATTGAGCAGCGAGCCGTTGTCCTTGGTGCCGCTCGCCGAACCGGTTACGGTCAGGCTCGGCGTGTCGGCAACTGCCGTGATATCGATGACGGCGCTCGCCGCAGTCGTAGCGGCGCCGTCGGAGACGTCGAAGCTGAAGCCGATGTCGCTGCCGTCGATGTCTTCCGCCGGGGTGAAGGTCCAGGTCCCGTCGCCGTGATTGGTCAAAGAACCGTTGGCGGCGTTGTCGAGGCTGAGATTGGCGACACTGAGCGTCTCGCCCTCGACGTCGCTGGCGTTGGCCAGCAGCTGCGCCTCGGTGATCACGATGCCGGTATCTTCGTTCGTGGCCCCGAGATCGACCGGCCCCGAGACAACCGGGCCATCGTTGGTCCCGGTCACGGTGACGGTCACGCTGGCCTGGGCGGTCCCGCCCTCGCCGTCGTCGACCTCGTAGGTGAAGGAGACGTCCCGCGTCTCGCCGACGCCGAGGTCCTGGAAGTCAGAGCCGGGATCGAAGGAATAGGTGCCGTCGGCGTTGACAGTCACCGACCCCTCCGCCGGGGGCGTCACCAGGGAGAAGGTCAGCGCATCGCCATCCACATCCGAGGAGGAG
>JAKSBY010000339.1 GCA_022360855.1 Sphingomonadales bacterium
CCGCCCCGACGGTTCCCCCGCTCGCGGCCCGCCGCCGCATCGGCAGGCTTCTTGGCGGCCGCCGCCGGACGGTCCTGGGTTTGCGCAACGGCGTCCGCCGTCGGCGGACCTGCGGCCAGCACCATCGTCATCACGGCGGCGAAAAGACGGATCGACGTCACCACGCGCGGTATCTCTGCTTCAACTAGAGAAATTCACCCCCATGTTACACGTTCGGGGCGTTCGATGCCCGTCGTTCCATCGATCGAACGAATTAATAATCCCCGGTGTGTCACGCCGGGTCGGCAGAAAAAGAGAGGGCGGCCAGAGGCCGCCCCGTGTGTTCTCGAAAATCAGCGACCTAGTTCTTCGGCCGCTTGGCCCGGAACTGGCGGTGGCAGGTGCCGCACGCTTCCTTGCCGTAACTCTTGAAGGCGGCTCCGAACGCCGCCTTGTCGCCCTTGGCGGCGATTTGCGCGAGTTCGCCCGACTTCTTGCCGAAGTTGGCGGCCGCCTTCTTCAGGCCTTCCATGTCGGCCCAGATCGCCGGCTTGGCGCCGGAGGTCTTGATCCCGAGGTCGTCGGAGCTGGTGCCCTTGGGGAACCAGCCCGGGATCTTGTCCGCCGCGGACGCCATGCGCCTGAGGCGCTGTTCGATATCCGCGAGCGAGCCCTGGCCGGATTTCAGGAACATGCCGGAGGCTTTCATCGCGCCGCCGAAGCCACGCATGGCTTTCTGGCGTGCTTCGACCGCGGCCATATGCCCGTCGGCCACGACGGTCTGCGGAACAGCCGTCCACACCAGAACCGCGGCAAGTCCGGCTAAGCATAACCCCTTAATGCATTTGACCATCTACGTCTCCCCTGTGAGCGCTCATTGGTTGGTACCAACCTGTGCACACGAAGTATGCGGCGGAATCCGTCGCCGAATTAGTAGCCAAAGTGGAAAATGATTGTTTATGCTTGGAAACAATCGGGGGAGCGCGGCATGGACAACCTCACGCGCATGGCGATTTTCGCCAAGGTGGTGGACGAGCA
>JAKSBY010000448.1 GCA_022360855.1 Sphingomonadales bacterium
CGGCGTCCGGTCAGCCCCAATGGGAGGCCGACAGATACGTTCCCGACGACGATTTCTTCAAGATCGTCGACGTCGTGTCGTTCCTCTTCCCCTTCAACGTATCCGGCAACCCCGGCCTCACCCTCAATGGCGGCTTCAGCCAGAAGGGCCTGCCGATCGGCGTCCAGCTTGTCGGCCAAAGGTTTGGCGATGCCCGCCTTCTTAGCCTCGCTCAAGCCCTGGAGGAAAAGCTGCCGCCGTTCTCCTGGCCCGATCTGAAGTCGGCGGAATAATGATGACAGGGCGTCACGCGTGAGACTATCGACTACCCGCCTTTCCTTTTTTGTACTTCCGGGCCTGGTGATCGGGGGGCTGAGCATCCCGATCACCATGTTGCTGCCGAGCTTCTATGCGGAGAGCGTCGGCGTCGACCTGGCGTTGGTGGGAACCCTGTTCATGCTGACCCGGTTCTGGGATGTGGTGACCGATCCGCTGATGGGCGTGGTGTCGGACCGGTTTCCGTCGCGCTTCGGGCGCCGGCGCCATTGGCTGATCCTGTCGGTGCCCATCGTCGCGGGCGCGTTGCTGGCCTTGTGCTTTCCGCCGGCCGGGGTCGGGGGCGCCTATCTCGCCGCATGCCTGTTCGTTTTTTACATCGGCTTTACGCTGGCCAACATTTCCATGTTTGCCTGGGCGGCGGAGATCTCTCCGGAGTATCACGAGCGCGGCCGCATCATGGCCTTCCTGCAAAGCGCCAACGGCATTGGCACGCTGGCGCTCCTCATCTCCATCGCCTATCTGGACAGCACCGGCGCGCCGCTCGGCCAAAAGGTCGCCACGACCGGGCTTCTGCTCGCCATGGCGACGCCCGTGGTGTTCCTTTCGGCGGTCTTGGCTGTCTCCGAGCCGCCCGCCATGCGCCGGCCGAGCAAAACGGAAACCAGCTGGCTCGAGGTGTTGAGGTCCAACAAAGCGCTGCAGCTTCTGCTGGGCGCGGATCTTTTGTTCGGCATCGTGCAGGGGCTGTTTTTCGGCCTGGCGATCTTCTTCGCGGGCGATGTGCTGAAACTGCCGCAGGCGGCGGGCATCTTCATGTTGCTCATGCTTTTGTTCGGCGTCATGGCGATTGCCCTGTGGGCGCGTCTGAGTAGACGCTACGGCAAACACCGCGTTCTGTCGCGCGCGGCGCTCGCCGGCGCCATCTTCACCTTGTTTCTGGGAGTCGTCCCTCCCGGAAACATGGCGTTCGGGGCGGTCGCCTTCGCGTTTCAGGGCTTCGGCTTGGGCGCGGCGCTCTACCTGACCAAATCCATCATGGCCGACGTCGCCGATCAGGACCGGCTGTTGTCCGGTGAAGATCGTACCGGCCTGATGTATGCGTTTTTGACGCTGACCTATAAGATCGGGCTTGCGCTCGCGCTGGGCGTGGCGTTCCCGTTGCTCGACCTGCTCGGTTTCCAGCCGGGGGAGGAGAATTCGCGGCAAGCGGTGATCGGCCTTCGCGCGATTATGGTCCTGGGGCCGGTGGCATGCTTCCTGGGAGCGGCGTGGCTGCTTTGGAATTTCCCTATCGACGAGACACGTCAAAAGCGCCTACGCACGCTCATCGTGGATGTGCCGCCCGACGCCCATAAAACACCGCGATAAGCGCTCGGCCCAAGGCCGAGTGATGCCTCCTATAAAGCCGCCTTTATTGTCGATTTCCGGCTTATCGGATCATTATTGATCAAGCCCGATACCGTTGGGATTGAGGCCGAGATGCGCAGGCCGAGGCCGCGCCCAAACAAAAAACCAAGGCATAAAGGGAGGTAATAAATGGCCGAGTTTGCGGAAAGCAAGTTTTCGACAAGGTTGCTGTTGGCCGGCGTCGTGAGCGCCGGGTCTCTGGCGAATGCGCTGATGGCTGGGCACGCCTTCGCGCAGGAGGATCAATCGCCGGGAGAGGTTTCCGACGAAACCGAGGTCATCATTATTCAGGGCACGAAACGTGAGCGCCAGCTTCAGGAAATCGACGACAGCATTTCGGTCCTGACCGGTGCCGACATCGTCGACCGGAACATCGTGGATCTCGATGATCTCTTGAAGCGGGTGGCAAATGCGGATTCCACAGTCGCGTTTCGCAATCTGACGCCCGCCGCGGTTCCGGCCCCCGACAGCGGAGCCGCCCCGTCGGTTGCCGTTTACATCGACAACGTAAGAACCAGCGTCATAAATCTCCCGGCATTCAACTCTCCGAACATATGGGATATCGAGCAGGTCGAAGTGTTCCGCGGCCCGCAATCGACGCGCCAGGGAGAGAACACGCTCGGCGGCGCCATCATCATGCGGTCGGTAAGACCGGACCAGGAATTCGATGCCCGGGCCCGGGCCCTCTATGCCGAGCACGACACGATCGTCGGATCGGTGGCGCTTGGCGGCCCTCTTGTTGAGGATGAGTTGGCCGGGCGCGTCTCCTTCGACTATCAGACGACCGACGGCTTCATCAGCTCCCCGGTCCTGGATATCGAGGATTTCAACAGGAGCTCCCGCTATTCGGGACGCGTGGCCCTGCTGTGGACGCCTGAGTCCTTGACCGGCTTCGAGGCGTTACTGACGGTGACCGGTGAATGGACGAACGGCACGGGCTCGTTCTCGCTCGTGGACAATGACGACGACCCGTTCGACTTCGAGGTCAATCAAAGCGTCTTCCTCAATGGGATTTTCGATCAGCGGCGTTATGCCGGCTCGCTGGAGCTGAACTACGATTTGAACTCTGCCGTGACGCTGACATCCGTCACGGCCTATGCGGACGAATTCACGCACAGGCTCACCCAGGACAACGCCTTTCAGGACGTGTTCGACGACTATTTTTCTCAAGAGCTCCGCACGCAGTTTTCAGTCGACAATTTCTCGGGAATCTTCGGCCTCTACTATTCGAAGCAGACCGAGGGGTTTACCCAGGACACGCCGGCAACGGACGTTAACCAAGGCCGCCCCATCCCGACGGCCTTCCTGGGCCCCCTGCTCGTTCCGGCGGCGGCCGGCATGGGGATCACGCTCGACCCGAGCGTCTTTGCTTTCTATCCGAGCCAGATCTTTTTCGAATCCGAGCAGGACGTCGAGATCGAGCGCGTCAAATACGCGGTCTTCGGCGAGGTCGACTGGGAGGCGATCGACGGCCTTACCCTGACGGCCGGGTTGCGTGTCGACCGGGAAGAAAATACGACGCTGACCGACGGCTTTCTCAATATCGCCAATCTGGCGGACTTTCCTGACCCGTTTTCCCTGGATCCGTCGCTTACGCCCTCGGCGCTTTTCGTGAACACCGTCCTGCCGTTTCTGTTCACTGCCGGCGGGACCGGTGGCCTGACCGACGAGCAATCCAACACCGTAGTGTTGCCGCGCGCGGGTGTTCGCTATCAATGGACGCCGGACATTTCGACCGCATTCACGGCAAGCAAAGGCTATCGTTCGGGCGGCGTATCGATCCGCAATCTCGGCGCGGTGGCGGTCCCCTACGAGCCCGAGACGCTATGGAATCTGGAACTCTCGTTCCGCTCATTGTGGTTTGATGACCGGCTGCGCTTCAACGTCAACGCTTTTTATGTCGATTGGAAGGACCAGCAGGTCGTGGTTCAGCTTTCGCCGAGCCCCTTCGATACCGCGATCGTCAATGCCGCGTCGAGCACCGTAATCGGCTTCGAGATCGAGACCCGGTTCGACATCAGCGACTACTTCAGCGGCTATGTCAGCCTCGGCTATGCCAAGACCGAGTTTGACGCGTTCATGAACCCGCTGTGCTTTGCGACGGGAGGCGACTGCAGCGGCAACGAATTCGAGAACTCGCCGCCTTGGTCGGCCGCCCTAGGCGGTGTGTTCCGGCACCCTGTCGGGGTTTTTGCCCAGGCGGACCTCAGCTTGCGCGACAAGGCCTTCGGCAGCATTGCCAACAATCCGGACGGTCCGAACTATGGCGCCAGAACAATCCTCGACGCTCAAATCGGCTATGAACAGGAGCGTTGGAAGATATCGGTGTTCGCAAGAAACCTGACGAATGATCAGGCCATCGTCTCGTCGGTCGCCGCCTTCTTGACCGAGCCGCTGGCGCCCCGCGTATTCGGTGTCCGGCTTGATTTGAGAACGTAAGCGAAGCCCACTCCACATGAGGCGCGTGGGCCTGGTCGGCGGCATCAGTTGGATTGCGACGTCGGCCTACTATGAGCGATTGAACCAGGAGGTCGGCAGACGGCTCGGCGGCAATGCGTCTGCCGACCTCGTGATCCGCTCGCTGAATTTCGCGGAGGTCCTGGCCCATGCGGGCACGCCGGCGGTGATCGAAGAGATGATGGCCGAGGCGGTGCAGACGCTTGTTGGCACCGGCGCCCGGATCATCGCCGTAGGGTCGAGTACCGGCCATAAATTTCTGGGCGACCTCAAGCAATCGGACGTTTCGTTTCTGCATATCGCCGATGCCGTTCGAGACCATCTGCTTGCCAAACGGATCAGGCGTCTGGGCATTCTCGGCACCAAATATGTTCTGAACGATCCTTTTCTGACGGACCGCATCAACATCGGCGGACAGTTCGAATTCCTCAAACCCGAAGATCGGGATATCGACCGCCTTCATACCCTGATTATCGAAGAGATCGCGCGGCAAAATGTCGGCAAGCAGTCCCTCAGGCGGCTTGCCGACATGGTCTCGTCGTTTCAGGAAGCCGGCGCCGAAGCCGTCCTTCTGGGCTCCACGGAGCTGTGGTACGCGTTTCGGGAGATCGCGGTCGATCTGCCTGTTATCGATGGGGCGGAAGTCCATTCAAGGGCGATCGTCGAGAGCGCCCTTTTGCCGGGCCGATAGGTATCGGCGCTACCACCCGCCGCAGCGTGGCCACTCCTCGGTGGCCGGGCCTCCGGGAGCCTCGACCACGTGATAGGCCTGATGCGACGCTGCGGTCATGCAGGCGTGGTTGGGCAGGATGCGGAGCTGCGAGCCGATGGAGAAGCGGTCGAAATCCAGCTTCCCCGATGCCATTGTGACCAGGCCGTGTTCCTGGTTGACGCTCTGGACGGTCATCCCATGGATGGGTGCGACGGTCTGGGCATCGCAGACAAGACCGTAGCCCTGGTCCGTTATCTGCCCCGCCGTCGCACGATCCTGTGACAGGGCGAGTGCGCCGGCATCCACGATCAGCCGGTTCAGCCGGGGATTGTGCCCGATCACCGTCGCCAGGACACTGACGGCGATATCGTCGATCCCGCAGACGCCGAGCCCGACCTGGAACAGGTCGAAAAACATGTAGACCCCGGCCCGGACCTCGGTGATCCCGTCCAGGGCATCGGCGAAGAGTGCGGTCGGCGTCGATCCGACGCTGACGATGGTGCATGGGAGCCCGGCACCGGCCAGATTTTCGGCGGCGGCGACCACGGCGCGCGCTTCCTGCGCCGCCATGTCACGTATCGCGTCGGTGGTTCGGCAGTCATAGGACGCGCCGGCATGGGTCATCACACCCAGAAACCGCGTGCCGGGCGAGTCCGCCAGGGTGCTGGCCGCCTCGATCACTGCCGGGTCGTCCGGGTCGAGCCCGGCGCGACGGCCGTCGCTGTCGATCTCGATGAGCGCCGGGATTTGCACACCGTTCCGCACGCCCCAGCGCGCCAGCTCCCGGGCCGTCCTGGGGTCGTCCAGGACGACCTTGATGCTGTCGCCGCCGGCATTGAGTGCCGCGACGTCGGGCAGCTTGGACGGCACGATGCCGACCGCATAGAGGATGTCGGTGAACCCGGCCAGGGCGAAGAACTGCGCCTCGGCCAGGGTGGAGACCGCAATCGCGCCCGAGTGGCCCGCGGCGGCCAGCCGCGAGACCTCGATGGACTTGCAGGTCTTGACGTGCGGCCGCAGCGCCACGCCGAGCCGGGCGATGCGGTCGTTCATGCGGGCGATGTTGCGCGCAAGCCGCTGCCGATCCAGGATCAGACACGGCGTGGTCAGGTCCTGAAGCCGCTCTGCCACTTACCGGAACGTATTGGTAAGTTCGTCCACACCGTCGACACCGCCGACCAGCGTATCGCCGGCGGCGATGGGGCCGACCCCGGCCGGCGTTCCCGTGAACAAGAGGTCGCCGGGCCTGAGAACGTAGAGTTCGGAGAGGTAGCTGATCTGTTCCTGGAGATTGAAGATCATCTCCCGGGTGTTGCCGGATTGCCTGCGCGTCCCGTTCTGGTCGAGCCAGATGTCGTTCTCCAGGGGATGCCCGATTTCCGCCACGGGATGGATCGCGGTGCAGGCGGCGCAGTGCTCGAAGCTCTTGCCGATCTCCCACGGCCAGCCCTTGTCGCGCATGGCGAGCTGCAGGTCGCGCCGGGTCAGGTCGTTGCCGACGCCGTAGCCGAACACCAGGTCCAGGGCGCTTTCGGTGGGAATGTTCCGCCCCTCCTTGCCGATTGCCGCAACCAGCTCGATCTCGAAGTGGAAGTTCTCCGTGCCGGGTGGGATCGGGATCGTCGTGCCATTCTCCACAATCGTATCGGCCGGCTTGAGGAAGAACATCGGCGCCCCCCGGTCGGGCTCGCGCCCCATTTCGCGGACGTGTTCGGCATAGTTGCGCCCGATGCAGTAGATGCGGTGAATGGGAAAGCGCGCGTCGCTCCCGGCCACGGGCAGGGAAGGGGGGGTACTCGGTGAAAAGACATACTCGGACATCGCCGTCATCCTCGATTTTTCCTATCAGTTGATCATGGTGCCGTGCAGGTGAAATTCTCGGCGTCGTTCATGTCGCCGGTGCCGTTATATCTGGAGATCTGCGGGTAGGGGCAGAGCGGCCGGCTGCGCACTACCCGACCGTCGCGCACCTGCTCGGCGTGGATGGTCTCGGGCACGATGCCCCTTTCGACCCAGTTGATCAAGGCGGTCATGGGGTCGAAATCGTCCGTCCCGAAACCGTTGAGACAGTGGAACATACCGGGCACCATGAACAGGCGGTAGAATTCCCTCGTCTCGGCCTCGCCCATGTCCGCGATCACGTCGTTGTAGTATTTGACCGTGAACGAGGCGGGCGGGCCGCCGTCGGCCCAGCCGTGATAGGAGAGGAGCTTGCCGCCGCGGGCCTTGAACGCGCTCATATCGGTCTTCACCGCGTCCAGCATGCTGCGCACCAGGTCCATCTTGTCTACGTCCTCGTCAAAATCCAGGTTGCGCCAATCGTAGTCGGGATCGTCTTCCACGAACGCGAAGTATTTGAAGAACGTATCGGCAAACACCTCCATTCTGCCGAGCCCGCCCTCTTTGTCGATGATGTAGACCTGCCAGCCCGTCGCCTCGGGGCCGCCTTGCTTCACGTTCAGGGTCCCGGCCGGCTCGACGCCTAGTTGGAGGCCCGGAAAATACTCTTTCCCCTTGCTCATGACCGGGCTGTATATGCGCTCCAGGGTCGCGATCTCCGCCGGCGAGAAGCAGTCCTCGCCACCCTTTTCGCAGACCGGCAGATCCTTGGACGGCGTGAAGGAGCACTGCTCCGGGTTCTGAATAAGGCCGTCTTCCGCGCCGTCCAGGCCGTCGCAGGCCTCCAGCACCCGCGGCGCCAGAACCGTCTCCACCTTCTCGGGCGTGATCGGGGTCTTATCCAGCATCTGATAGATCCACGCCATCCAGATATGCAGATTGGTCTGATCGTTCACAGGCGCGCCGGCGGCGATGCCGTCGAAGTCGTCGGGAAAGCGCTGCGCTTCCATCAGGCCCTGGCGGCCGCCGGTGGAGCAGCCGTCGAAATAGGAGAAGTCCGGCGCCCGGTCGTAGTAGATGTCGGTCAGCTCCTTGGCCGTGTTGGCCGTCAGGTGAACGGCGCGGTAGGAATAGTCCAGGGTCTTCTGGATCTCGTCATGGGCGAAGCTGCCCTGCGGCTCATAGCGGTGATCGTGGCCCGTATTGGTATAGGCGGTCGCGAAGCCGTGCCGCAGCGCCGGCGCCGAGGCCCAGGCGTATCTGTGTGGGTGGTCGAAAGGGCGTCCCGCATAGCCGCCATTGCCGTGCATGTAGAACCGCCGGTTCCATTCGGTCGGCAGCGTCACCCAGAATTGCACCTCGGGTTCGATGACCCCATGCAGCCGGCAATGCTCGGGCGCCTCCGCCGATGCCGGGATGAGCTCGGCGGAAATGATCGTATAGTCGGACGTGGTCCGGTGCCGGAAGGTCCCGCAGTCGGCGGCCGCCCGCGACCGGGTCCTGGTATAGTCCACCTGCGACTGCGCCGCATCGGTGAAGCTGTAGCTGTTCTGGGCCAGGCACGCTCCGGGCAACTGGAGAGACGTCAGCAAAACCGCGGTAAAGGTCAGGCTGGTAAAGACGGGGGTTTTCATGGTCACGTTCCTTGCGTGATAGTCGGTGCTGGAAGCCGGCGGGTCAGAACCTCACGGTTCCTTTGACGCCCAATTGGCGCGGCGGGTTGGCGCGTTGTGTGCCGTTCAGTCCCGGCGTATCGAAAAAAGTAATGCCGATGTTTCGGGCGACGATATTGTAGGAGTCCAGAACGTTCTTGGCGTAGACGGTCAGATCCCAGGTTTCCGATCCCAGGGTCGCCCGGATGTCGACACTGTTGAAGCTCTCCACGTTGATGTGGGGCTCTTCCGGCAGGCCCCGGCCCATCAGGCGTCCGCCGACGAACTGGTACGACAGGCCGAAGGCCAGGCTGTGCCCACTTCCGACAGGAAACGCGTATTCCGCATTCAGATTGGCGGTCCAGTCGGGCACCTCCTCGATGGGCTGGCCGGAGAGATCCAGCGTCATGGTGGGCATGAACGTCACATACTCCGCATCCGTGTAGCCGACCGCGCCGGAGAGGGTGAACCCCTCGGCGGGAACCGCCTCGAACTCCAGCTCAAAGCCCCGCGACCGCGCCTTTGCCGCATTGGTGGTGGCATTGGTCACAATCTGGCCGCCGCCGATGACCACGGTGGTCGTCACCTGCATATCGTTGGTGTCGATCTGGAACAGAGCCAAGCCCAGCGTCATGCGATTGTCGAACAGCGAGAGCTTGCTGCCGATCTCATACATGAGGGATTTTTCGCTGTCGAAGGGCTGGTTTCCTTCCAGCCTGGCCGGCCCCGCCAGATTGAAGCCACCGCCCTTGAAGCCCTTGGCGATGGTCACATAGGTCATGACTTCGTCGTTCCAGCGGTAGGTGACGGAGCCCATCGGCGTGATGTCGGAGAAGGTCTCTTCGGGCATGTCGCCGAACTCGTTCTGCACGAATCCACCGCCGGCAATGAACTCGATGGCCAGGGTTTGTTCGTCCTTCTCCGTGGCGAAGCGCAGGCCCGCGGTGAGGTCCAGCCGCTCCCACAGCGTGTAGGTTGCCTGGCCGAAGGCCGCGAAACCCTTGCGGTCCTGGGCCGTCCTGCCTGAAACGAAGTTGCCGGGGTTCGCCAGCCGGAAGCTGTCGGGCATGCGTTGCTCCCGGCTGCGGTCATTCTCCTCCACATATCCGTAAAGGCCGACCAGCCATTGAAAGGGGCCGTCTCCCGTCGACGCAAGACGCAGCTCTTCGGAAATGATGGACTGTTCCCGCCCGATAACGGTGTAGTTGCCGGACGGCATCGGGAAGCTCGGGTCGCCCGCGATGCTTGCCGGGATGAGCTGTGGCGGCAGGCCGTCCCGGTCGGGGGTATCGATGTTATCCAGATCCGAAATAGCGAGCGACGAGATCTTTCGCAGCGCCGTAATGGACGTCAGGACGGCAAAGCCGAGATCGTAGTTGATGTTGAGCGAGCCGCCGTAATTGTCCAGATCCTCGAACTGGGCCTGGTCGTAGACGACCCGGTGGTTGGGGGTCGCGTTCGGCTGGCCGTCGAGGGGCTCGCCGTCGCCGTAGAAACCGCCCCGCTCGAATACGCCGTCAATGTAAAGGGTGGCGTCGAGGCGCTCCGACAGGTCGGCGCGGAGTGTGATGCGCCCGCCCGCCTTGTCGCGCTCCAGCTCGTCCCTGCCGAGCGTTACGTTCTTGACGAAGCCGTCCGTGTGCTCGGCAAGCGCGGCGACGGAGAAGCGCAGCCCATCGGCGATCGGTCCGGTGACGTACACATCGCCGCGAACGGTGTCGAATTCGTCATATTCCAGCCGCACCTGTCCGCCGAATTGCTCTTCCGGCTGTCGGGTGATGATATTGATGGCGCCCGCCTGGGTATTGCGGCCAAACAGCGCGCCTTGCGGGCCGCGCAGCACCTCCAGCCGCTCCACCTTCAGAAAATCCATGTTCCAGCCGACGGTCGGCATGTAAGCGCCGTCGATGAACATGGCGACCGAGGGCTCCAGAGGCGAGCGCACGCCCACCCCGCGAATGATGAAGCGCATCTCGCTGTTTGTGGAGAGGCTGCCGGTGAAATAGAGGTTGGGGACTTTCCCGAACAGATCCTCGCCGCCAAGGATGTTGGCGTTTTCCAGGTCGGCGGCGGAGAGCGCGGTGACGGCCACGGGCACGTCGCTCAGGCTCTCCTCGCGCTTCCTGGCAAAGACGACAACCTCTTCGATGGAAGCCCGACGCGCGGATCGGGCCCCGGCCTGCGTCTGGGCGACCTCCACCTGCCCGTCATTTGCCGCGAGCGATCCGGCTTCGGCATCGGAAGCCCCCGATTGCGCGAGGACTGCCGAGGACAGGACGGTAAGAGCGGCGGTGGTTTTGAATTTTGACAGTCTTTGAAGCGGCGCAGAAGCCGGCCGAGTCCGTGAACGGACGAACTCCGTCATTCGTTTCCTCCCGTTTGATCGTCTCCTCGTGGCGGAGACGCCCCCGTTTTATGATGGCAGTTTATTATATTATATGATGCATCTGATAATAAGTGACGATTGCAGGCCTGTCAACGGGCTTGCGGCGGGGTCGGGCCGCAGTCTTTAGCTTCGGGTGGCACAGAATTGGGGTGGTCGGCGGCGGGAGTTCAAGGCCGCGTGCCGATAAGTGGCCGCTTACGCGGTATCGGTGTTCAGATGCCCCAGCATGCGGGAGAGGTCGTCGGTTGTTTCCTTGAGGGTCTGGGCGATAGGGCCGTCCAGGTCGGATGGCACCATTTCCCGGCGGCCGATGATGCCGATGACCGACGACAGTCGGCCGCGGTAATCGAAAACCGGCGCGGCCAATGCGTTGACGCCGGGGAGCAGCCTGCTCTCGATCCCGGCCAGGCCTTTCTCGCGGATGTCGTCCAGGATGGTCTCCAGTTCCTGCCTGTCGGGGACGATACCCGCGCCGTCTTCCGGGTTGTCTCCGGCCCACTCCTGAGCCAGGGAATCCGCCCACTCCTTGGCCAGGAAATCGGCCGTCATGTCGGCGGGCATGAAGGCGGCGAAGGTCCGGCCTGCAGCGGTGCTCAGCAGCGGCAGCAGCGATCCGACCCGAACGTTCATGGTCACCGGATGGCGGCTTTCCTCGATGGCGATCACGGTCGCCCCCACATCCGCCCAGATGGCGAGCGCGACGGTTTCTCCCACCTTGTCGCGCAAGGCGGGCAGCGCCTCCATGGCAAGGCGGAGGGGATGGGTTATCCGCAGGCCCGCCAGACCGACGGTCATCGACAGGGGGCCAATGCGGTAGTGACCACTGTCGCGGTCCTGAATGACCAAGCCCGAACGGGTGAGGCTGATCAGGTAGCGATGAACCTTACCCGGATGCAGATCGGCCAGCTTCGCCAGCCTGTTGAGCGGCAGCACGCCGCCGCCGCGAACGAGCGCCTTCAGGATGGTCGCGGCGATCTCGACAGATTGTATTCCGGGGCGCTGCTGAGCTTTGTCGCTCGTCTCGTTTTGATCATTCATCGTGGTCTTGCCTGCACCCCGCGTTCGCAGGCCGACCATAGCCCATTGGCGTGGTTGTGGCCATTGACGCAATTGCTTTATCTAATTATAAGATGAATCATAAATAGTAATATTTTGCAACCGCGATCCGGCAAACGCCGTGATGGCCGAGGAGGATGCCCATGACCGTCAAGACACTCGACAAGCGAGAGGCGCTTCACCAGGAGGCGAAATCTCTCCACCTCTTGGAGTTTTGGAAGGAGCGTGCCGATATCGAGCTTGTCGAGCCGCGTGACATTGTGGAGCCTCACTGCTGGAAGTGGCGCGACGTGGAGCCGCGGCTCAGGGCGGCGGCGGATATCGTGCCCATCGAGGAATGCGAGCGCCGGGCTCTCCTGTTCTGCAATCCGGGCCTGGGCGGCAAACCCTATGTGACCAACACCCTGTTCGCCGCCTTTTCGCTGTATAACCCGGGCGAGCAGGCGCCGGTTCACCGTCATACGCCCTCGGCCAGCCGTTTCATCGTCGAAGGCTCGGGCGGATACACCGTGGTCGAGGGAGAGAAATGCGTCATGCATCGCGGTGACCTGATCATCACTCCCGCCGGCACATGGCACGATCATGGCAATGAGGGCGACGAACAGCTAATCTGGATGGATGTGCTCGATGTGCCCATCATCGAAAGCCTCAACGTCACCCACTTCGAATTCGACTATCAAGGCAGTTCCTCGGATGCCAGCTCGGGCCATCCCATGGGGACCGCCTATCAGGACGTGTCCCTGCCGCCCGACCATTCCCAGAGGCTTTACGGCACCGGCGGTCTGATGCCGTTGTTCGCGCCGGAAAAACGCGGCGCCATCGGCCACCATTCGCCGATGTTCGTCTATCGCTGGGAAAAGACGCGTGCGGCCCTGGAACGGCTCGCCGACTATCAAGGTAGTCCCTATGACGGCGTGATCATGGAGTATGTCAATCCGGCCACCGGCCAGTCGGTCATGCCGGCCATGTCGTTCCGTTCCCAGATGCTGCGTCCTGGTGAGCAAACGCTGTCGCACCGTCACATGTCGAACGCCGTGTATTTCTGCCTCGAGGGCAGCGGCTACACCGAGATAGACGGCACGCGGGTCGAATGGGGACGCAACGACGTGTTCGCCCTGCCCACCTGGAAGTGGCACCGGCACGTCAACACCACGAACGAGAACGCCTTCCTGTACTCGGTTACCGACGAGGCGGCTATTCGCAAGCTCGGTCTGTTCCGCGAGGAGCGCAAGACCGAGAGCGGCGATATCGAACTCGTCATCTATTAGAGGATTCAACATGTCTGACGTTAATCGAAGCGGCAGCGCGGTCGGTATCGCGTTGCCGGACGGGGGTGAGATGGGCGCCTATCTGGCCCTGCCGCCATCGGGGAAGGGGCCCGGAATCGTCCTCATCCAGGAAATTTTCGGCGTGAACAGCGCCATGCGCCGGGCGGCCGACGAGTTCGCCGCCGCGGGCTACGTGGTCGCCGTGCCCGATCTTTTCTGGCGCCTCTCGCCGGGCGTCGAGCTCGGCTACAGTGAGGATGAGCGCACGCGTGCCTTCGGGTTGATGACCGCCTTCGACTTCGGGCAGGGCGTGCAGGACCTGGGTCAGACGCTGCGCTGGCTTGACGGGCGGGACGAAACTGTCGGCGGGGTCGCGCTCTTGGGCTTTTGCATGGGTGGCAAGCTCGCGGTCATCGCCGGTGCCGCCAATCCACAGGTGGCCGCCGTCATCTCCTTCTATGGCGTCAAGCTCGACGACAACCTCGAGCAAATCCGGTCCATCGGATGCCCGCTTCAGATCCATGTGGGAGACAAAGACAGCCACGTGCCGATGGAAACGGTCGCGACGCTCGGCAAGACGGTGGAGGATATCGCCAATGCCGAACTCTTCGTCTATGCGGGCGCGGAGCATGCGTTCTTCAACGGTGACCGGGGGGACGTCTTTCATCCCGCCGCCGCAAAGCTCGCCATGGAGCGCACGCTCAAGGTCCTCGGGGACGTGTTGGACTGATCCCATGGAGTTCGTTTACGACGCAGTGCCGGCCAGGGTTCTCTTCGGCCCCGGCCGGGCCGGGGACGTGGCGGCGGAGCTCGCGCGCGAAAACGCCGGACGCGTGCTTGTCGCCTGCACCGCCAATGGCCAGCGCCGCTATCGCGATCAGATCGACGCACTTGGCGATTTGTGCATCGGTGTTTTCGCCGGAGCCGAGCCCCATTGTCCGGAGCCCGTCGCCCAGGCGGCGCTCGCCCAATTCAAGGAGTCGGGCGCCGATGCGGTCCTCACCATCGGCGGCGGCTCGACCATCGGCATCGGCAAGTATATCGCGGCGCATAGCGACGCCGTCTTTGTCGCCGTGCCGACCACCGCGTCGGGCTCGGAGATGACGCCGCTCTACGGCGTGAAGGTCGGGCACGAAAAACGGACGTCGCGCGATGTGAGGGCCCTGCCGAAGTCGGTCATCTACGATCCTTTGCTCTCGCTGTCGTTGCCGGCGCGCGAAACCGCGACCATCGGCATGAACTGCCTTGCCCACTGCGTCGAGGCGCTCTATCCCCGGGAACCCAATCCCATCGCGTTTCTGATCGCGAAGGAGGGCATTGGCGCGCTCATACGGGGGCTTCCGGCCGCGTGTGCCGACCTGCAAGACCTGGAGGCGCGCACGCAGGTCATGTATGGCGGGTTTTTGGGCGGTCTTTTGGTCTCCATGGTCGGTATCGCGCTGCATCACAAGATTTGCCACGTTCTGGGCGGGCGCTTCGGGGTCCCCCATAGCGAGTGTAACGCCGTTATCCTGCCCCACGCCATCGCGTATAATGCGCCCGCGGTTCCTGCGGCGGTGGCGGCCCTGTCCGAGCTTTTCGGCACGAACGATGCGGCCGGGGCGGTCTTCGACTTTGCCGGGGTGCTCGACGTGCCTGTCGGCCTGCAGGCCCTGGGCGTGAGCGAGGGCGATCTGGATGCTTGTGCCGGGGAAATTGCCTCCGCTACCTTCTACAATCCTCGGCCGGTCGATCCGGACGGGATGAGACGGTTGCTGTCGGATGCCTATCGCGCGCATCGCCCGGTTGCTTTGGAGCCAGAGGCCATATGACTTCGGAACCACGCACGGTCGATGTTGCCGGCAGGATCGATCAAGGCGCCTTGCGCCCGATTCAGGTACGGGTGGCCGCCCTCTGCGCGGTGGTCGCCATGCTCGATGGCTTCGATACCCAGGCCATCGCCTTTGTGGCGCCGGTCATCGCCGAGGAGTGGGCCATCGACACGGCTCTGTTCGGGCCGGTCTTCGCCGCTGGCCTGCTTGGCCTGACCTTTGGTGCCCTCGGCTTCGGCCTTGTCGCCGACAAGATCGGCAGAAAGAAGGCCATCGTCATCTCCACGGCCATCTTCGGCCTGTTCGCGCTGTTCACGGTCCGCGCCGAGTCCATGGAGGCCCTGTTCGTCTACCGGTTCATAACCGGGATCGGGCTTGGCGGGGCCATGCCCAACGTCATCGCGCTCACCTCCGAATACGCGCCGAAACGGCTGCGTGGAACCATGGTCATCGTCATGTTTTGCGGCTTTCCGCTCGGTGCCGCCCTTGGCGGCCTGATCAGCGCCCGTCTGATTTCGGACTTTGGCTGGGAGTCGGTCTTCCTGCTCGGCGGCGCGCTGCCCATCGCGCTTCTGCCGGTTCTGGTTTTCAGGTTGCCGGAATCGATCCGCTTTCTGATCCACGCAGATGCCGGCGGCCGGCGCATCGCCGGCATCCTCAATCAGCTCGACCCCGACGCCGGCTATCGTCAGGAGGATCGCTTCATACTCCAGGAGCAGAAACAGCCGGGTCTGCCTCTGCGCCATCTGTTCTCGGATGGGCGGGCCATAGGCACCCTCCTCCTGTGGGTCGCCTTCTTCATGAATCTGCTCATCCTCTATTTCCTGATCAACTGGTTGCCCACCGTGCTGCAGCGTGCCGGCTTTCCGCTGGAAAACGCCATTCTGGGGACCGTGCTTCTGAACGCCGGCGGCATCGCGGGCGGCATCCTGATCGGCCGCCTGATCGACCGCAGAGGGCCGTACACGGTTCTTACCGTGGCCTATCTGGGTGCCGCGGTCTTCGTTGCCCTGACCGGCCAGGCCAGCGGGTCCCTGGCTGCGGCCCTGGCGCTCGTCCTGCTGGCCGGATTTTGCGTGATCGGCGCCCAGTTCGGCGCCAACGCACTGGCCGCCGATTTCTACCCGACCGCCGCGCGGGCCACCGGCATCGGCTGGGCGCTCGGCATCGGGCGCATTGGCTCCATCATCGGCCCGTTTGCCGGCGGTGTTCTGATCGCGCTTGCCTGGC
>JAKSBY010000045.1 GCA_022360855.1 Sphingomonadales bacterium
CTGCTTCGCCAAGGTAATGAGCGCCTGGGCACCTGCGCGCACCTGCGCCACGGTGCCAGGCGCGGACTCCAGGCTCGGCAGGAACAGGGTCTGGATGGAATCGATGACGACCACCGCCGGACGCAACTCGTCGAGCGTCTTGAGGATATCGGAGACGTCGGTCTCGGCGCCCAGCCCGACGGCCGACTCGGCGATCCCGAGACGGCTGGCACGCATCTGGATCTGCGCCGGCGCCTCCTCGCCGGAAATGTAGACCGCCTTTTGCCCGGCGTCGCCGTAGCGCGCCATGGCCTCGAGCAGGAGGGTGGATTTGCCGATCCCCGGATCGCCGGCCACCAGCACCGCCGAGCCCGCGACGAGGCCACCGCCCAGCGCCCGGTCAAACTCGGCAATGCCGGAGAGCATCCGCGGCTCCTCAGCGCCCGCACCCTTCAGATCGGCAAGCGGAATCACGCGCGCCGATTTCGATGCCGCCTTCCGCCCCGGCCGGGCGAGCACCGAGGCCTCCTCGACGATGCCGTTCCACGCGCCACAGGCCTCGCAGCGCCCCTGCCACTTGGCATAGGAAGCACCACAGTCCTGACAGACATAGATATGCGCGGGTTTGGACAAGCTAGCCTTGGTCGCCCTTCAGGGTATAGCCGATCGCCATGGTGATAGCGGGTATGATCATTTTGCCCGCCTCGTCCAAATAGGAAGTGCCGTTCCGGATATCGATCCAAATCAGGATCAAGACGGTCAGGATCAGAACGATGACCAGGCCGAAACGCTGCCAGTGCTTAAAGCGGTCATGCCTGTGCTGGGCCTCGATTTTTGACAGGCCGCGTGTTTTGTCGTCGCCCGCAGGATTTTCGACATCGTCGAAACTGACGGGCGCCTCCTGGGTCACGACGATACGCCGGGGATGATGATTTTCGTCTGCTTCCCGTCAGCGTCGATCAGAACCACTTCCTGCCCGGCCTTCATCGCGTCGACGAGCGTGTCCGAAAGCGACAGTGCGGTCTCGACGGCCTGCGACCGCGTCCGCACATTGAGCTTATTCATCAGATTGGAAGCGTGCGCCAGCCCCTCATCGGACATGGTCATATTCACAGCGCGGGTCATTTTCTTCTCCGTATGATGATGGGATCATGCGCATAATATACGCATAGCATGTACTCATATCAAGACCTGCCCACCTCCATCCGGATCGGGCCTTCGGCGCGGCCGTGGATGAATTGATCGACGTGGGCGCTGCCGCTGTCGTCGATCTCGCTCCGCGGGCCCTGCCAGATGATCTTGCCGCCATGCAACATGGCCACCCGGTCGGCGATCTTGCGCACGCTCGACATGTCGTGGGTGATGGTGATCGTCGTGGCGCCGAGATCGCGCACGCATTCCACGATCAGCTTGTTGATCACATCGGCCATGATCGGGTCGAGCCCGGTGGTCGGCTCGTCGAAAAAGATGATCTCGGGCTCGGTGGCGATGGCGCGCGCGAGCCCGACGCGCTTTTTCATGCCGCCTGAGAGCTCCGCCGGGTCGAGATCGGCGACGTCGGCGGCGAGGCCGACGCGGGCCAACTTCTCGATGGCGACCTCGCGGGCCGCCTTGCGCTTCATCTTCTGGGCGCGGATCAGGCCGAAGGCGACGTTCTCCCAGACCGGCAGGCTGTCAAACAGCGCCGCGCCCTGAAACAGCATGCCGAACTTGCCGAGTACGGCTTTGCGCTCCCGTTCCGATATGCCGATCATCTCGTGGCCGTCTACCGCGATGCTGCCGGCATCGGCGCGCAGCAGCCCCAGGATGCATTTCAGCATGACCGACTTGCCGGTGCCCGAGCCGCCGATGACGACGACGGATTCGCCTTTGGCCACGTCCAGATCGATGCCGTCCAGCACCACCTTCGGGCCGAAATGCTTGGCGACGCCGGAAAGCGATATTTTGGCCTGCCCGGTCATGTGCCGAACACCAGGACCGTGATGATCAAATTGGTCAGCAGGATGAGGATGAAGGCGGAGACCACTGCATCGGTGGTGGCACGGCCGACGCCCTCGGCGCCGCCCGACGAGCGGTAGCCATGATAGCTGCCCATGAGCGCGATGATGAAGCCGAACACCGCCGCCTTGACCAAGGACGAGACGACGTCGGAGCGCTCCAGGAAATCCACCGTGGTCTTGAGATAGGTGGTCGGGTTGAAGCCAAGCCGGCCGGCGCCGATCAGAAAGCCGCCGAATACGCCGATGATATTGGCGATGACGACGAGGAGCGGCAGCACGATGACCGACGCGATCAGCCGCGGCGCGACGAGGTATTTGAACGGGTCGGTGGAGAGCGTGACCAGCGCGTCGATCTGCTCGGTCACGCGCATGGTGCCGAGCTCCGCGGCCATGGCGGAGGAGACGCGGCCGGCCACCATCAGCCCGCCCAGGACCGGCCCTAGCTCGCGCACGATGGCGATGACGACGACGCCGGCGACCGCCGATTCCGCGTTGAAGCGCACGCTGCCGACATAGATCTGCTGGGCCAGCGCCGCGCCGGTAAAGAGCGCGGTCAGCCCGACCACGGGCAGCGAGAAATAACCGATGCGCAGCATTTGCTGACCGATCAGCTTGGGATAGATCGGCGGCAGAAAGGCGTGGGTAACCGCCTTGAAGGTGAAAATGGCGAAATTGCCGATGGTCGCCAGGAAGGCGACAAATACCCGCCCGATGGTGGCAAAAAACTCGACGATCATGCGACATCCTCCCCGCCATGCACATAGCGGCGCTCATAGCGGGCGCCAAGCAGCGACAAGAGCTGATAGATGCCGACCCCGGCCGCGGCCGTCAACTCGTCAAGATCGATAGGCCCGCCCAGAAGCGTGATGGCGTTGCCCGGCCGGGTCTCGGCCTCCGGCGCCTCGGTCACATCGAGCGTCACCAGATCCATGGACACGCGGCCGCAGACCGGCACGCGGATATCCCCGACAAAGCCGAAGCCACAATTGTCGAAATTGCGGAAATAGCCGTCCGCATAGCCGGCCTCGACCGTGGCGATGCGGCGGGTGCCCGGCGAGCGCCATGTGGCGCCGTAGCCGACGGTGGCACCCGCACCGATTTCCCGGACCTGCAGGATCCGCGCTTTCAACTCGATCGCCTGCGTCATCGGATTAGGCCGGTCGGTAAAGGGATTGCCGCCATAGATGCCGATGCCCGGC
>JAKSBY010000089.1 GCA_022360855.1 Sphingomonadales bacterium
CAGACCGCGCCGGCCTTGTCGCAACTGGGCGCCTATCTGGCGCTTGGCCGCCCGATACCCGGCGAGCTGGCAGAGCACGAAGTCCGGCCGGAGATCTATGCGCCGGGCCGGTTCAGAGACGAATATGCCGTAGCGTGAGGCCGCTACTTCTTGATCAGCGAAATGATCCAGAGCAGGACCACCGCGCCGATGAAGGCGGTAATGAAGGCGCCGAACTGACCCGCGAAATTGACACCCATAAAGCCGAGCAGCGATCCGCCGAGAAACGCGCCGACCACGCCGACGATCAGATTTCCGATCAGCCCGAAGCCTTCGCCTTTCATCACCCGGCCCGCCAGGAACCCGGCGATCAGGCCGATCAGCAAAAACCCAATGAGACTCATGCTTACCCTCCCTCAGATTCTGAAGCGCCGCCGACCTTAGGCGCTGGCGTCCATTTGAACAAGCTGCGTAACCTGGTGCGGGTAGGGAATCTCGATTCCCCTGGCATCGAAGGTTTCTTTGATCGCTTTCGTCAGATCCCACTTCACGGCCCAGTAATCGCCCGCCGTGCACCAAACCCGGACGATTATGTTGACCGAGCTGTCAGCCAGCTCACCGACGGCCAGGGTCGGCGCCGGGTCCTTGTGAACCCGGGTGTCCGCCTCGATGACGTCGGTGATCGCCGTCATGGCCTTGTCGATATCGTCGCCGTAGCCGATGCCCATCACCAGGTCGACCCGGCGCGTGGCGTTGAAGCTGAAATTCTTGATCGCCTCGCCCCAGATGGCGCTGTTGGGGACGATGATCTGAACGTTATCCGGCGTCGCCAGCTCGGTAAAAAACAGGGTGATCTGCTTGACCGTGCCCGAGGTGCCCCCGGCATCGACGAAGTCGCCGATTTTGAAAGGGCGGAAGAACAACAGCATGATGCCGGACGCGATGTTCGACAGCGTGCCCTGCAGGGCGAAGCCGATGGCCAGGCCGATCGCGCCCAATAGCGCCACCATGCTCGTCGTCTCGATGCCGAATTTCGCAAGAACGGCGATGATCGTGAAGGCTATGATGGCATAGCGCGCCAGGCTGGCGAAGAACGAGGCCAGGGTCGCGTCGATATGCTCCGATCTGGCGCCGGCGCGACGGATCCACCGCTTGACGTATCCCGCGACGATAAAGCCGAGGATCAGGATGACGACGGCACTGACGACCGACAGGCCGTAGACCGTGACGAGTTGCACGACCGTGTCGATCGCCTGCTGGGCGGATTCGTTCATGGCTTCCTCCTTGAATAGTCGACCGCAGCCTGAAGCGGCGGTGTTCCTTATCAGAGAAATCTCCGTCGGGGAAGTTCGCCCTCCTCAGGCGTAGTAATACGCAACATAGCCGGCCGCAACGACCGGCGGCAGGCTGAGGAGCAGGATCAGCAGCGGCGGAACGGGTCGGCGCAGGAGATTCATTTTCTCAAGCGCCGGGATGATCAGAAAGGGCAGGACGGTTAATCCCACCGGCCCCTCGAGGCTGCTTCGCGAGAAGAACAGGAACATGGCCAGCGCCACATAGGCCGCGCCGGCGCCCAGAACCAGGCTGGAGGAAATCTCGAAGCGCTGACTGGGCAGGTTCCACACTACGAAGGCCACCAGCGCCGCGGCCAGGGCCCCGGCATAGAGGCTGACGCGGCTGCCGTAGATTTCCGACACGACGAAGAGCCCGAGGCAGCCGACAAACAGCGTGATGGGCGCCGTAAGGCCATGGCGGCGGTCGTCGTCCAACCGCGCGAGAACCAGGACCGAGGCGACGGCAGCGACGGCGTAAAGCGGCAAAAGCTGGACCGTCGCACCGGCGCCGAAACGCTCGAATCCAAGCCAGAAGACCGCCAGTAGGGAAAGCACGACGATGGCCGCGACGCGTGCTGTGAGCGGCCGGCCAAAGCTGTCGAGCAAAGTGCCGAATACGAGGCCGGCAAGAAGGATGTAGGGGATCTTCGCGGTCGATCCGGCGGGCGGCCAGATCGGCCAGCCGCGATGGTTGGCGAAAAACACCATGACCGCCAAGCCGACCGCCAGCCCGCCATGCACCACGCTCAGGCGCGGGCCCAGGGTCAGCCGCATGATCCACAGCAGCAGAAATGCCGTAGCGAAGGGCATGAGATAGGCTTCGACCCAAAGCGGCGCGTTGTAGAGTTGGGGAATCATGCGGTCTCGGATGTTTCTCCCCTACATATCGGGCGCGGTAGCCCTATGCCATCATAAATCCGGCATTTGCCGGGAGTCGCGTTGACTTAGGCCCGGCCGGCGGCTACCGCTGCGCGGGGCGGCGAGGTGTATGAGAATAAGTCCGGGCAAAAGAATAACGGTACGGTTGGTTGCGACCTTGGGCCTGGCCTATGTGTTGAGCCAGTTCCTGCGCTCGTCGAACGCAGTGCTCGCGCCGGAGCTGGCTGCCGATCTCGATCTGCTTCCCGATTCGCTCGGCGTCCTGACCGGCGCTTACTTCTTCGCTTTCGCCCTGGTGCAGATTCCGGTCGGCATTCTGCTCGACCGTTACGGGTCGCGCTGGGTCGTCGCCGTCATGCTCGGCTTCGCGGTTGCCGGCTGTCTGGTCTTTGCCGATGCGGAAAACCTGCGCGATCTCATCATCGGCCGCGCGCTTATGGGGCTCGGCTGCGCCAGCATCCTGATGGGCGCGCTTCTCGTCTACGCGCGGTGGTTCCCGACCGAGCGCTTCGCCACCTTTACGGCCATCCAATTGGCCATCGGCAATACCGGAATCCTGTTGGCGACGAGCCCGCTTGCCGCAGCGGTCGAGGGCTTCGGCTGGCGCTCTTCGATCGGGGCTGTCGGCCTTTACGCTCTGATTATTGCCGGTTTGATCCTGCTGCTCATCAAGGATGCGCCGCCTGACCATCCGGTGCACAGCCGGCCGCCGGAATCGCTTGCGCAGAGCCTCAAGGGCGTTGGTGCCATTCTTCGCTCGCGCGAGCTCTGGCCGCTCCTGCCGCTGCTCTGCACGGGCTACGCGTCCGTGGCCAGTATCTCTGCGCTTTGGGGCGGGCCCTACCTCGCGGATGTGCATGGCCTGGCGATCCAGGAGCGCGGCACGGTCCTGTTGGCCATGGCGGTGGGCTCGATCGTCGGTTCCATGGCGTTCGCCCCGCTCGACCGGGCCTTCCGTACGCGGAAGAAGGTCGTGCTCTGGGGCGCCGCCATCAACATCGTGGCATTCGTCATGCTGGCCCTTGTCGACGGTCCGCCGCTAATCATGGTCGGGGTTCTGTTCGTTTCGCTCTCCGCCGGCGTTGGCTACATGGCCGTGTTGACGGCCCATGCGCGGGTCATCTATCCGGAGCATCTGGTGGGTCGCGGCATGACCGTGGCCAATATGGGCAATATGATGGGCGTTGCCACGCTGCAGTCGGTAACCGGCGCCGTGATCGCCCTGAGCGCCGGGACCGGCAACCAGCCCGGCGAGGGCGATTACCGGCTCGTTTTCGCGCTGTTGGCCGTGGTGCTGATCATTGCGACCCTCTGCTATCTCAAAGCTCGGGACATCCCCCCGGGGCGGGAGCAGGAAATGCCGGCGCGGCGGATCTACTCGGCGGCCGAGACGGCGACCTCGTCGCGCTCGCGCTCCGGGAAATAGGCTCCGGGCTCCAGATTGGCCAGGAACCGCGCGGCGCAGGCTTCCCAGGAAAAGTTCAGCGCGTAGTCCCGGCAATCCTCAGGCCGGGCGGCGAGCGCCTTTTCGGTGGCGACGGTGAGATCCTCGTCGAGCCAGCCGATCGGCCGGTCGAAGCCTTCGACCGTACCGCGCCCGTCGCGGCCGACGACGTCGAGCGGGCCGGGCACGGGATAGGCGGCCACCGGCACGCCGGAGGCAAGCGCCTCAAGCATGACTAGGCCGAAGGTGTCGGTGAGCGACGGGAAGACGAAGACATCCGCCGCCGCGTAATGACGCGCGAGGTCTTCGCCCTTCTTGACGCCGACAAATTTGACGTCCGCGTATTTCTTCTCGAGCTCGGTGCGCTGCGGGCCGTCGCCGACCACGACCTTGGTGCCCGGCGCCGGGCTTTCGCAGAATCGCTCGATGTTTTTCTCAACCGCGACCCGGCCGACATAGAGCTGGACCGGCCGCGGGAAGTCGAGGGAGTCCTTGTCTCGCGGATAGAACAACTCCAGGTCGACGCCGCGCGACCAGGCTTTGGTTCTTGCGATGCCATGCGTCTCGAGCTCTTGAGCGAGAGTCTTGGTCGCCACCATGACCCCGGCACCCTTGTTGTGGAACCACCGGAGCGCCCGGTAGAGCCAGGCTTCCGGGATGCCGGTCCTGACGTTGATGTATTCGGGAAATTTGGTGTGATAGGCGGTGGTGAAAGAGATGTTCCGCCGCGTGGCGTAGCGCATCGCCGCATAGCCGAGCGGCCCCTCCGTGGCGATATGGATCGCGTCGGGCGCGAAGTCGTCGATCATCCGGCGCATCGGGCCCTTGACGCCGAGGGCTAGGCGAATCTCCGGGTAGGTCGGGCAGGGGAAGGAGCGAAACCGGTCAGGCGAAACGACGAGGAATTCGTGGCCCTCGGCCTCGAGGATGCCGCGCACCGTATCGAGGGTCCGCACGACCCCGTTGACCTGGGGATACCAGGCGTCGGTAACCAGGCAGATCTTCACTCGGCGGCTTCCAGGAAGGTGAGCTGCGCCGGCTCCTCGTTGGCGCGCACCATATCCGCCCAGAAGAGAATCTCGAAACGGCCATCGGTATGCTCGACGAGCGCGGTGCCGCTTTCGACCCAGTCGCCGTCGTTGCAGTAATGGATGTCGCCGATCATGCGCTCTTCCGCGTGATGGATATGACCGCAGATCACGCCGTCGACGCCGCGCCGGGCGGCCTCGTGGGCGACCGCGGTCTCGAAGCTCGAAATATACTCGACGGCGTTCTTCACCTTGTATTTGAGAAACGCCGAGAGCGACCAGTAGGAATAGCCGAGCCGTCGCCGGGCGATATTGAGCCCGTTATTGATCTTCATCAGCAGGTTATAGGCGTGGTCGCCAAGGTGGGCGAGCCATTTGGCGTGGCGGACGATGCCGTCGAACTCATCGCCATGCAGCACCCAGTAACGCCGCCCGTCCGCGGTCACATGGACGGCGTCGCGGGCGATCTCGACCCCGGCGAGATTGTTGCCGACGAAATCGCGCAGCACCTCGTCGTGATTTCCGGGGATGTAAATCACCTGCGTGCCCTTGCGCGCCTTCTTCAGCACCTTGCGGATCACGTCGTTGTGGGTCGGGTGCCAGTACCACGCTTTCTTGAGCCGCCAGCCGTCGATGATATCGCCTACCAGATACAGGTAGTCGGAGCTCGTGTGCTTGAGAAAGTCGAGCAGGAGCTCGGCATTGCAGCCGCGCGTGCCGAGATGGATGTCGGATATAAAAATCGCGCGAAAATGCCGTTTTTCGCGCGACTGTCCGCTGGGGCCGGATATCTCCCGGGATCGCTTGAAGCGTCCCGGATCGCCACCGATCTCCCCAAGGCCCTCCCGGGCCAACGCTTCAGGGATCATCGAAAACTCCTCATACACAGCACCCCGGAGAGATGCATGATCCAGCGGGGTCTTGATTATGGCGTCCGCCGTACCATTGTTCAATTCGTTAACCGAAAGGTAGCGATGCTGACCCACAGTCGATTCGGAGCCGTAATCAGGTTCCTTTACCCGAGCATGTACTTTAGAAGAAATTTTTGTGAACGAGTCGTAACGCTCACTCATGCGCATCCTCATTATTCATAATCCAACCGCGGGCCGGCGTCGGCGAAAGCTGCTGGAGCACGTCATCGAAGGGCTCGTATTGCGCGGCGCGGCGGTCGAGGTGATCCCGACGGAAGGGCCCGGCCATGCGACCGCGCTGGCCAGAAAAGCGGCCTTCGGTTCGGACCCGGCGGACGTGGTCGTTGCCGCGGGCGGCGACGGGACCATCAACGAAGTGGCCGCCGGCCTTGTCGATTCGCAGGTTCCGCTGGCGGTAATCCCGGCTGGTTCGGCCAATGTACTGGCCCGGGATTTGGGCCTGTTCGGTATGTTTGGGCCCGCCCCCGATCGCGTGATCTCCGCCATTGTCGACGGACAGGCACAGCCGATCTGGCTGGCCAACGTTGAAACCGATGACACGAAGAGCAAATTCGCGGTCATGCTCGGCGGGGGATATGACGGCGCCGTTGTCGCCCGCGTTGGTGCCAATATTAAGCGGCGGCTGGGCCGCATGGCTTTTGTTTGGGCAGGGCTTAAGGCGCTGGTGGGTCACCCGGGGCGGCCCGTGTGCCTGGAGGTCGGCGATCGCGATTTCAGCGCCGGCTGGGTGATCGCCAGCAATGCGCGTCACTATGCCGGCCCGTTCGTCCTGGCCCGCGATGTCGAATTCGACCGCCGCGGGGTTACGATATTTGCCATGAAGAACCGGAGCCGGTTGTCGCTCATCGGCTATATGATCTGGTTGGCGCTCGGGCGTCTGGACAAGTTGAAGACGGTCGAGCGGATCGAGACCGACCGATTCGTGCTCAACGGGCCGTACCGGTCGCCGATTCAGACCGACGGCGACTTTCTCGGCGATCGCGAAACCTCGGTCTCTATCGATGAGGAACCGATCCGCGTCATGGCTTTTGGCGGGTAGACTCAAGGCCCCTGCATTAACGCTTTATCGTCTGGGATTTGGTAGAGAGGCTCCATGTCGTTTGTCGAGGAAGCCATGAGTCAACCCGACACCAATTCCGAATGCCTCGTGACGATTGTGGTCACGCAGCGCGAGCGCTTCGGGCTCGCGCGCCGGTCTCTGAAGTCGCTCATTGAGACCGCGGACGCCCCCTTTGAGCTGATCTATGTCGACGGGCGCGCGCCGCGGCGCCAGCGGAAGTTCCTCGAAGAGGCGACCCGCCGCGACGGCTGGCGGCTCATTCGTCGGGAGTGCTATCTGCCGCCGAACGTCGCCCGCAATCTGGCCATCGAACAGGTCCGCACCAAGTATATTGCTTTTGTCGACAACGATGTGCTGTTCGAGCCGGGTTGGCTCAGTGCGCTGATCGACTGCGCCGAGGACACCGGCGCGGCGCTGGTTTCGCCGGTGACCTGCATTGGCGATCCAGACCGGCCGGGCCCGCAGAAAATCCACTTTGCGGGCGGCACGATAACGGTCTCGGAGCGGGCTGGCGGCAAGTATTTCGAATCGCGGCACAATTATGAGAGCGAACTCCTGGAAGAGGCGCGCCACCGCATGGCCAGGGAAGAGTGCGACTGCGTGGAGTTTCACTGCGTTCTGGCGCGCCGGGACCTATTCGACAGGGCCGGACCGTTGGATGAAGACCTCAGAGGCTCCGCCGAACAATACGATGTCAGCCTGACGGCGCGCGAGCACGGCGGCAAGGTCTTCTTCGAACCCAAGGCAATCGTCACCTATGTGGTCGGGCCGCCCCTGGCCTGGTCCGAGCTACCGTATTTCTGTGTACGCTGGAGCGATGCCTGGGCGGTGCATGCGCGAATCATGTTTCATCGAAAATGGCAGTTCGATGGAAACATGTCGGGCATCAGGTTCATCCGCAGCCATCGGCTGGACGGGTTCTGGTCGCTCACGCGGCGGCTGGAGACGGTGATCGGCTGGCGCCTCAGCCGGTGGACAAGCCGCCTGTTGTTCCGGCTTTTCGAAGGCGTCGGATTGCGCAGGGCGTTAGCCGGAACGCAACAGTATGAGCGGCTTGATGACGTCCACGACGTGAATCCCGCCGAAGGGCCGCCGCCGGAGCTTGAACGGCGCGCTCCGGCGCAATGACTAAAGAGACGCTTCCGCAAACCCATCTGCAACTGCTGGCGCGAATGCGCGTGGCGGGCTACGGCGCCGATGATCTGGCCGCCGTCAACCGCGCCTATTGGCTGGCCTCCGAGGTGTTTGGCACGCAGCTGCGCGGCACGGGCAAGCCGTTTCTTTGCCACCTGGTCGGCACAGCGGCCGCCGCCGCCCTCGAATCGCCGCCGGCGCCCGTGCTGGTCGCCGCCGTATGCCACGGTATTCTTCGCTCCGGAGGCCGCACTATCCGGGATCGTGTTTTGACCGAGCTCGGGCATCAGACCTTGGCCCAGCTCGACGACTATGATGCGTTCCACCGCGAGCGGGCGGAGCGGATTCCCCGGCTGCTCGGCCAGTCAGGCGAGATCGCCGAAGCCGACCGCTGGTCTGCCCTGATCTGGGCCGCTAATCTCGTAGATGACGAGACCGATGCCGCCGCCCGGTTCCGCCGCCTGCGGCACGACCACGATCGCCGGCGGGAGTTCGCGCGCGGCCTCTGCGAACGTCTCGACTGGCCGACACTGGGCGGTGCCGCGGAAGCGGCCTTCGCCAGCTATGAAGCGGCGGAGTGGGCGGAGGCCTACGGGTCCGGGTTGGAAAACGCCTTCCCGGTCGCGCCTCTCAGCCCTTCGCCGGCGGAGAGGCTTATGGCACGACTTGCGCGAGTATTCGGGCGCCGCGGCTGAAAGCGGACGACCTTCCAGGCCCGCGCGATGGCTGGCAAACCGGCGGCGTATGCGTGACGTTCGGTTAATCGTTACACTTTTGTCGCAAAGCGATTGATTTTTTGCGCCGTATGCATATATCCTAGTTGTGACGAGATATGCTGCCCGTTGTTCTCGTCATGCCCTTCATGGGCGTTTCCTCCCTGAACTTAGGCCACTCCCGAATGCGCGGAGTGGTCTTTTTTATGGGGAGGGCTGAACTTGTCCGCTGCTATTCGGCGGCGAGCGAGGTGGGGGTGCCGAGATCCACAAGATCGAGGCTCTGGATGAGCCGGCCGAGATCGCTCTTCAACTTTGCGAAGCCGGCGGTCTTTTGCAGGCTGATCTCGTCCATATAGACGGCCCGATTGATTTCGAGTTGCACCGCATGCCAGCCGTCGCACGGCCGGCCATAATGCTGCGCGCAGTAGCCGCCGGCATAGGGATGGTTGCGCGCGGTGCGGTAGCCCATCTCCTGAAGTGCCGATTCGATGAAGTCTGTCAGCCGGCCGGCGCAGCTTCGTCCGAACCGGTCGCCTATCACGACGTCGACCACATCGCCGCGAGACAGCCGCCCGCCCAGCATGCGGCCGCGGCGGCTGCGGTCGCGCGCCACCGCCGACGGCATGGAATGGCAATCGATCAGCGCCGCCCAGCCGAAGCGCCGCGTGGTCTCCACCATCAGCCCGGTCAGCGCCTGGTGATAGGGCGTGTAGATCCGCGCGATGCGGCGCTCGGCTTCTCCAAAAGGTAATGGTCGCCGGTAGATCGCCATACCGCTCGCAACAACCCGCGGAATCGTGCCGAGGCCGGCGGCGACCCGCTCCGAGGCGCTGTTGACATGGTCGGGCAGCGGCCCGTCGAACATAATCGGGTCGAGCTCGAAAGCCTCGCGGTTGAGGTCGAGATAGGCGCGTGCATATTCCGCGAGGATCACCGGCGCGCCGGCATCCGGGGCGGCACCGATCAGTTCGTCCACATAGGCGTCTTCGGAACGTCTCAGCGCGCGCTCGTCGAGGCGGGAGGCGCGCCGGAATTCCTCCGGGTAGAACCGTCCGGAATGCGGCGACGCAAACACCAGCGGAAGGCTCGGCCGCATCGGCTCGATGATGCGAAATGGCGCTGGAGCCTTTCCCGTGGTTGCTGTCGTCATGGTGGGGCCGGTCTATTCAGGTTACACCCTTGATCTGACACAATGGCCTGAAACATCGCTTGCGTAAACCCCACGCGGCGTTTGATAAAGTGTTTACCCTTCGCCGCCATAGTGGGAGCGATCCTTGATCAAGCGGCATATCGGGCAGCTTTCTATGGCACGCATTCTTCTCGCCGAAGACGACGATTCCATGCGCAATTTCCTGGCGCGGTCCATTGAGCGCGCCGGTCATATCGTGGTTGCGGTGGAGACCGGGACGAAGGCGCTGCCGCTGGTCGCCTCCGGCGATTTTGACCTGCTCCTGACCGATATCGTCATGCCCGAGATGGACGGCATCGAGCTCGCCCAGCGCTCGGCCAATCTAGCACCACAGATGCAGGTCATGTTCATCACCGGCTTCGCCGCGGTGGCGCTCAATAAGAAAGACGCGATCCCCGGTAACGCCAAGGTGCTGTCCAAGCCGTTTCACCTGCGTGACCTGGTCGGCGAGATCAACCGGCTGTTTGCCGCCTGAACCCCTCCTCGGTGCTTGCACAAATCCCTCCAACCGGTATATATCCGGCCGTCGCTATGCCTGTCATGGCATCAGGGCGCGTAGCTCAGCGGGAGAGCACTACGTTGACATCGTAGGGGTCGCTGGTTCAATCCCAGCCGCGCCCACCATCCTTCGCATATAGCTTCGGCTGGCAGGCCGTCGCGGTTCCACTGGCCAGAAGGCGGTGATCCCAAAAAAGAAGGACGGAACCGTCCGCCGTCCTTCAGTTCACATGCGCCTAAATCCCTAGGGAGCAGATCGTGGCGCATGTAGCCCGGAATCACACGTGTTTCAGAGCCGCGCCTTGAACGTCAGGCTCCAGGTCGCCTCGGGCGCGTAGAAGCGGCCGAAGA
>JAKSBY010000347.1 GCA_022360855.1 Sphingomonadales bacterium
ACGTTGGACGGGAACTGTTCCGCCAAGATCAGGATCGTTTGACCCGGCGCGAGACGAATATTGGCGGCGGCGGTCGCCAGCCCATAGGAGACGGCCGGCACCAGCGCAACATCGTCGGCGCGGGCGTTGATCAGCCGCGCAAACAGGCCGCGCAGCTCTTCGGAACCGGTAAAGAAATCTTCCGGCGAGACGGTCCAGGGCGCCGCGCGCGCGCCGAACGCCACCTCGCCCGCCGCGCGAGCCGCACGGCTCAGGGGCGTCATATAGGCGGCGTTGAGATAGCAGACGTCGCGTGGGATATCGAAAAGATGACGTTGGCTTGGAAGCGCCACAAACAGGACCCGCAGATAATACCGACTAAAGGCAGACGCGTCCTTATAGCCGGGATCACCCCGGCTTGCTACGCGGCATCGTCGGCCGTCAGTCCCGGCGCCGTTGCCCCCCTGAGGTCGGCCTTGTCGAGATTGGTGCCCGTCAGTCTCGCATCCGTCAGATCCGCCTTGCTCAGATGCGCGGCATAAAGATTGGCATCCGTCAGATTGGCGCATCTCAGATCGGCGCCGGTCAGATTGGCCGCCGCCAGACTGGCGCATGACATATTGGTCGGCCAGGCCCGGCCGGTCGCATCCCCCGCCTCGTTCAAGAGAGCGAACGGGCCGCAGTGGGCCGACGTCAGGTCTGCGCCTGACAAATCCGCGCCGCGCATATTGGCGCCCTCGAGCTTGCCGCCGGACATTGACGCCTTCTGCAAGACCGCGCCGGACAGATCGGCCATCCGGAAGGTCGTGTGGGTAAGATTGGCATCCGACAAGTCGGCGCCCCGCAGGATGCCGCCATCGAGCACCGCCCTGGCCAGGTTGATCCCCTTGAGGTCGGCGTTTTGCAGATCCGCCCGCTCGCCCTCGCGGCCGTGGCTCTCCACCCACAGCCGGTGGGCGATTAGGATCTCGGTAATGCGGTCCCTGGCCTCGTTCTCGCTGGTATCCGAGAGCACGGCTCCGTCCAGACAGGCGCCCGCAAGGCTCCTTTCGTTGATCACCGCCCCGGTCAGATCCGCGTTTTTGAGGTTGGCGCCCTTCAGATTCGTGTCGACCACGCTGGCGCCGCCAAGATCCGCGCCTTCGAGATCGCTGTCCGACAGGTTCGCGTCCCTGAGATCGGTCTTGACCAATTTGGCGCCGTTGAGCGCGGCGCCGGAGAGATTGCAGCCCGCCATCAGCGCGCCGGAGCAGTCGGCATATTTCATCGACGCGCCGGAAAAATCGGCACCCGGCATATCCGCTTCGCTCAGATCGGCATGGTCGAGATTTGCTTCGGAGAAGCTCGAGGCCAGCGTCTTCACGTTGTCGCCGCTGCCGTTCAGGAGCGTACCGCGGCGCAAATCGGCGTCCTTGAGAATCGTGCCGTGCAGGCGCGCGCCGCGAAAATTGGCGCCCCTGAGATCGGCTCGCGACAGATCGCTGTTGGTCAGATCGGCCCGAACGAAACAGGCGCCGAACGCATCCACATCGCGCAAATCGCCGTTGGAGATATCGCAGCCTTCCATCAACGCCCCGACCATCTTTGCCGAACGCAGGCTGCAACTGGAAAAGTCGAAACCGCAAAGATCGCCAAGCGACAGGTCCGCGCGCTGGCCCGTCGTCCTGTCTTTGAACCAACTCTCATGCGCCTTGATGATCTCGATCAGGTCCTGTGGCGTCACTCTGGCACCTTTCTTCAACACCTTTCATTCGACAGATAGGCGGAGAATGTGAAGAAATAGTTGTACGACTGCAGGAATTGCTTGTTCTGCTGGTATGGCGACCGGGTCCGGCATGCGTCTCTACGCCGCCAAACGCCAGTCGGTCCGGCAGCCTATTTGTTTCGTTAATGGGAATAATCATTTTCAATTTAAGCAGATTGTTCTCCATGAGCTGAAGCCTTAGATGTTGGCCAGCAGCAACAACCGCCGCAAACCGCGGCGCCAGAGTTCGGAGACCGATCATGACCACACGCGAGAACGTTCAAGCCGTCATCGACGGCATTCTCGGGGGCGACATCCTCGGCACTTTCGAGACCTACTATGCGGATGACATCGTCATGCGCGAAAACGGCGAAGAACCGCGCGTCGGCAAGGCCGTCAACCGCGACTACGAGCAGGCCTTTGTCGACAATGTGGAGTTTCACGGGGCCGAGGTCGGTGCGGTGATCGTCGATGGCGACACGGCGGCCGTGGAATGGACCTTCGACATGACGCCAAAAGGCGGGCCGCGGATTACCCAGCGCCAGATGTCGGTGCAGACCTGGAAAGACGGCAAGGTCGTCGAAGAGGTCTTCTACTACAACGCCGGCTGACCCGGGCGCTTCCCTTGTTCTCCCTCCTCCCCTGAACTTAGACGGTGTCTCGGCACCGCCCGTTTCTTTTCGGCCCCGGCCGGGCTAGGGTGCGCCGGTCATGGAATCGCGACCGCAAATCCTGTTGACCCGCCGCTGGGCCAAGCCGGTAATGAAGGCGCTCAATGAGAGCTACGAGGTGACGGCGCCCACAGGCGACGTGCCTTTTGCGCGGACGGAGATTCTCAAGGCCCAGGACGGCATCGAAGCATTCTGCCCCACGGCCTTTGACCCGGTGCCGGCGGACTTGATTGCAGCGCTGCCGGAAAGCGTTCGGCTCATCGCCTCGTTCGGGGTCGGCATCGATCACATCGATCTCGACGCCGCCGCCCGGCGCGGCCTCGCCGTCACCAACACCCCCGATGTCTTGACCGACGACACCGCCGATACCGCCATCGGGCTGATGCTGGCCACCTGCCGAAGGTTCTGGGAGCGCGAGAAGACGCTGCGCGACGGATTGTGGGCCGGGCCGACCCCCGGCGGCGCGCTTGGCACGAAGATGACCGGCAAGACGCTCGGCATCGTCGGGCTGGGGCGGATCGGCCACGCAGTCGCCCGGCGGGCGCGCGCGTTCGACATGCCCGTCGTCTACTACTCGCGACGGCGCGACCCGGACGCGGAGGTCTCGCTTGGGCTCGTCTGGTGCGAGACCTTGGCGGAGCTTCTCGGCCGCGCCGATATCGTCTCGCTGCACTGCCCGCTAACCGAGGCGACCCACCATCTTATCGATCGGGCTGCGCTGGCCGCCATGAAATCGACGGCGTTCCTCGTCAACACCGGGCGCGGCGCACTCGTTGACGAGGCCGCTCTTGTCGAGGCGCTGCGCGACGGCGCCATCGCCGGCGCGGGCCTTGACGTCTACGAGTTCGAGCCGCGCCTCGCGCCGGGGCTGGCCGAGCTCGAGAACACGACCCTGCTGCCGCATATCGGTTCGGCGACCCGCGAGACCCGCGAAGCCATGGCGTGGCGGGTCAAGGAGAACCTGGACGCCTATCTTGCCGGCCAGGAACCCAAAGACCGCGTCGTGTAAGAGGGTTACTTCCAACCGGCGCGGTCGAAGGCGATCTGCGCCGCCGCCTGATTCCGGCCGAGCGCCGACACGTTGAGACTGTCCACCGTAAAGGCGCCGAGCTCGCCCAACGCCGCATTCGGCGCGACCGACGCGACGGCCGGATACTCGTTGTTGCCGTCGGCGAAGTAGCGCTGTGCCTGTTCGCTGGCGAGATATTCGAGGAACAGCCGGGCGTGCTCCGGGTTGGGCGCATTCTTCGCCATGCCCGCGCCGGACACGTTCACATGCGTGCCGCGATCCCCCTGATTTGGAAAGACGACGCCGATCTTGGCGACCACCGCCTGATCCTCCAGGCTCGTGGAGCGCATCAGCCGTGCGAAGTAGTAGCTGTTGGCCACCGCAATGCCGCATTCGCCGGCGGCCACCGCGCGAATCTGGTCCGTATCGCCGCCCTGCGGCTGGCGCGCGAAGTTGGCGACCACGCCCTTGGCCCAGGCCTCGGCCGCTTCTTCGCCATGATGGGCGATCAGCGCGGCCATGAGCGAGAGATTATAGATGTTGGAAGACGAGCGGATGCAGATCTGGTCGCGCCATTTTGCATCGGCCAGGTCTTCGTAACCCTCCAGGCCCGCGGGGTCGATCAACTCTTTGTTATAGAAGATCAGCCGCGCGCGGGTGGAAAAGCCGTACCAGAGCCCGTCCGGGTGGCGCAGGTTGGCCGGGACCGCCGCGTCGAGGGCCGCCGACGTGGTGGCTGCGAAAATCCCCGCCTGCTCGGCGCGCCACAGCCGCCCCGCGTCAACGGTGATCAGAACATCGGCCGGGCTGTTCACGCCCTCATTCCTGATCCGCTCGATAAGCTCATCGCCGCGCCCTTCCAGGCGGTTGATGCGGATTCCGGTCTCGGCCGTGAAATTGCCGTAGAGCGCCTCATCGGTCTGATAGTGGCGGGAGGAGTAGAGATTGAGCTCCTTGACCTCGTCCTGGGCAAACACCGAATGAATCAGCCCCACCGCAAGCGCCAAGCTGCCGACCAGGCCCGTGAATAATCCGCGCATCGCAACAAACCCTCAAATTGATAGTGATAACGATTTGCAGTTTCTTACGCCAGCCGCCAGCAAATCACAACTACAAACAGCATCTTTGCGCTTAAGGCAATCTTCGCCGTTCAAGAGACGAATAGTGCCTCATGGCCATTTCGCGACGTATGGCGATCCGTGTCAGGCTGAGTCCCGGGCCGTGATCGGGCGATCAGCCGGGACAGGACGATCACCGGGACCAGCCCGGCGAGGACGATGGTGAGCGACGGCAGCGCGGCCTCCGCCAGACGTTCGTCGGAGGCGAAGTTGTAGGCCTGCACGGCCAGGGTGTCGTAGTTGAACGGGCGCATGATCAGGGTCGCCGGCAGCTCCTTCATGACGTCGACCATGACCAGGAGAAACGCCGCCAAAAGGCTGCCGCGCAACAGCGGCGCGTGGACCCGGAGAAGCGTTTCCAGACGGCTTTTGCCTAATGAGGCCGACGCCGCGTCCATGGACGGCGTGATCTTGGCCAGACCGGCCTCGACGGTCTGCAGCGCCACCGCGAGGAAGCGCACCAGATAGCCGAAGATCAGGGCGGCGATGGAGCCCGTGAGCAGGAGCCCGGTCGAGACGCCGAAGGCCGATCTGAGCCAGCCGTCTAGGGCGTTATCGAAGGCGGTCAGCGGGATCAGCACGCCGACCGCGATAATCGAGCCCGGGATCGCGTAGCCGGTGCCGGCGATCAGCACCGCGGCGCGTTCGGGCCGGCCGCCGCCCCGCGCGACATAGCCGAGCAGCGCCGCCAGGACCACCGCCAGCGCCCCGGCGATCACGGCCAGCACCATGGTATTGGCGATAAGCTCCCAGTAGCGGCCAAACGGGATCGACAGCCCTGTTTCGAGCCAGAGATCGATAAGGACGGCCGCCGGCAGCACGAACCCCAGCACGACGGGGACAAAGCAGACGGCCGAGGCGGTAATGCCGCGCCAGCCGGTCAGCACGAACTTCGCTTGCGCCGTGTAGCGCCCCGAGGTCTGGTGGTAGCGCGCCTGCCGGCGCGCCGCCCGCTCGGCCATCAGCAGGACCAAAACAAACACCAGCAGGATCACGGCAAGCTGCGATGCCGCCACGCGGTCGCCCATGGAGAACCAGGCGCGGTAGATACCGGTGGTGAAGGTCTGCACGGCGAAATGCGAGACCGCGCCGAAATCGGCGAGCGTTTCCATCAGCGCCAGCGCGACGCCGGCGGCCAGGGCCGGCCGCGCCAGCGGCAGGGCAACCCGGCGAAACGCTTGATGGGGTGTCGCGCCCAGGCTGCGGGCGGCATCCAGGACGCTTTCCGACTGCGCCACAAAAGCCGCGCGGGCCGTCAGATAAACATAGGGATAAAAGGCGAAGCTCAGAAGAAAAACGGCGCCGCCGAGGGAGCGGATCTCCGGGAACCAGTAGCCCCTGACCTGAAGTCCGGTGAGATCTCTGAAGAGCGTCTGAACCGGCCCCGTTACCTGGAGGAAATCCGTATAGGCATAGGCCATGACATAGGCCGGCACGGCAAAGGGCAGGATCAGCGCCCATTCCGCAACGCCGCGGCCGGGGAACCGGCACATGGCGACCAGCCAGGCCGTGCCCGTTCCGATGACGAGCGTCGCAAGCGCCACGCCGGCCATCAGAATCAAGCTGTTCTGCACGTAGCGGGGCAACACGGTGGCGGCCAGATGCGACCAGATTTCCGTCGTGTCGGAGCCGATATTGAGGAGCACACCGAGTATCGGCATGGCCACCAGCCCGGCCAGCACCACCGCGAGGATGTTGAGGGAGGAGAATCGCCGCTGTAATCCGCTGTTCACGTCTTGGTTGCCCGCCTGCGATCGACTATCCTCGGAACCCGATCCTTCAGTGGTTAGGGGCCGGGCCGGTAAAATTCAATGACTCATTCTTTTTCGAGGCGTGCCGTTTTGAAAGGCGCCGGAAGCGCGGCGCTGGCGTTCGGCGGCCTGGCGAGCCGGCTCGCCCATGCCCAGGAGGACGGTGGGCCGGCGGCGGACGTCTTGGAGCCCTACGGCCCGCTGATCCCCGACCCCTATGGCGCGCTCGACCTGCCGGAGGGGTTTTTCTACACGGTCCTGTCGCAGACCGGTGACCCCATGGATGACGGCAATGCCGTGCCGGCCAGGCCCGACGGCATGGCGGCGTTTCCGGCGACCCGCGGCCGCATCGTGCTGGTGCGCAATCAAGAGCTCGAGATTGTTCCGCATGAGGAAACCGCCGGCAGGCGGCAAAGGGCTGGTGACCCCCTGGCCGACCGCATCTACGATCCGGGCGGGCGGAGCCGCCGGCCGGTGGGCGGCACGACGACTTTGGTCTACGACCCGGCAAGCGGCCGCATCGAAACCCAGGCGATGAGCCTGGCCGGGACGTTGCGCAACTGCGCCGGCGGGCCGACGCCCTGGGGCACTTGGCTGAGCTGCGAAGAGGCCTTTGCCGGGCCGGGCGACGGGCTGAGGAAACCGCACGGCTATGTGTTCGAAGTTCCCGCGTCGGTGACGCCCTCGCTGGTTCGCCCTGTGCCGCTGACGGCCATGGGACGGTTCCGCCACGAGGCCGCCGCCGTCGACCCCCGCGACGGCGCCGTCTATATGACCGAAGATCGGCCCGACGGCTTGTTTTACCGCTATTTGCCGGACGAACCCGGGCTCTTAAGCCGCGGCGGCCGACTGCAGGCCCTGGCGCTCGACGATCTCACCCCGACCGACACGCGGAACTGGGACCCGGCCGCTTTGGACACCGTCGGCGTCGGTCAGGACTCACCGGCCCGCTGGGTCGATCTTGACGATCCGGACCCAAGGGAAGACGACCTGCGCTACCAGGGCCAGGCGCTGGGCGCGGCCCTGTTCGCCCGCGGCGAAGGCCTCTGGTATGGCGACGGCAGCCTCTACTTCGCCGCAACCAGCGGCGGCCGTGGTAAGCTCGGCCAGATCTGGCGCTACACGCCGACCGGACCCGCGACCGGCACCTTGACCTTGTTCGCCGAGCCAAACGACCGCCGGTCGATGGCGAATTGCGACAATCTCACGGTCGCGCCCTGGGGACATCTTATGGTCTGCGAGGATACCGACGGCGATAACCACCTCCGCGGCATCACGCCGGAAGGCGGCCTTTATACCCTGGCACGAAATCGCAGGTCCGGCGCCGAGTTTGCCGGCGCCTGCTTTTCACCGGGCGGACGGATCCTGTTCGTCAATTCGCTGGACAACGGCCTGACCTTTGCCATCCGGGGGCCCTGGCATCGCATCCGCCGCGCCTGACCAGACCGAAAACAGAGGCATATTTGTTCAACTGATGCCCACGCCGGCGCCTCGGAACCGGGCGCTCCGGACTCGCGGTTTCCTGGAATTTCACCGCCTATCTGCGATCGGCCGGCAGGTTTTTCGCGCTTTCGTCTCCGACCTCGCTGATTTTGCCTAAAATCTTCAGGAATTATTTACCACCCCTAAACCATGATCGCACCCGCACGCCAACTAGCACGCCTACTAGGGAGTGGTCCATGCTCAACGTTTCAGCCGCTGAGGCTGGCGGCGCGGCTCCGGTCGCAACAGCCTCGCAAGAAGTGCCCGTCGAAGCGGAGTCCGCTTCCATGGGTTTTGAAGTAATTCTCAACAGCCTGCCCGTGGCGGTGATCCTCGCCGATCCGGACACGCTGGTCATCAACTTCGTCAACAAGAAGAGCCTCGATACCTTAAGGGCAATCGAGCACTTGTTGCCGGTGCCGGCCGATCAGATCGACGGCTCGTGCATCGACGTGTTTCACAAGAATCCGGCCTACCAGCGCGGGATCTTGTCCAACCCCTCCAATTTCCCGCATGAGGCCCAGATCAAGCTCGGCGAAGAGCTCCTGGATCTTTATGTGGAACGGGTGGTGGACGGCAGCGGCAAAGCCAAGGCGCTGATGCTGTCCTGGTCGATCGCCACCGAGCGGGTCAAGGCCGAAGAAGAGTCCAACCGGCTCATGAACATGGTCGACGAGATGCCGCTCAACGTCATGTTCTGCGACGTCAACGACGACTTCAAGATCAAATATATGAACAAGGCCAGCTCCAACACCCTGTCTGGCCTGCAGCAGCTCCTGCCGGTCCCGGTCAGCGACATGATCGGCAAGTCGGTGGATATCTTCCACAAGAACCCGGAGCATCAGCGCCGGCTCTTGGGCAATCCGCAGAACCTGCCGCATACCGCCAATATCATGCTCGGCGAAGAGCACCTGAAACTGCTGGCGGCCGCCGTCAACGACCGCGACGGCAACTATATCGGCGCCATGCTGACCTGGTCGGTCACCACCGAGCAGATGCGGATCGTCGAAAACGTCGAAAACGTGCTCGGCGTGGTCGCCAAGGAGGCGAACGAGTTGCAGGCCGTCTCGACACAGCTCACCAACTCGGCAAACGACACCAACGAGAAGGCGGTAATCGTCTCGGCCGCGGCCGAAGAGGCGACGACGAACGTCCAGACCGTTGCCTCGGCCACGGAGGAGCTTTCGGTCTCGATCAGCGAAATCTCCGGGCAGGTGACCAATGCCTCCGAGATCGCCCAGCAGGCGGTTGGCGAGGTAAACAGCGCCAACGAAACCATCGTTGGCCTTTCCGATGCCTCGACCAAGATCGGCAATGTGATCGGTCTGATCAACGATATCGCCGAGCAGACCAATCTGCTGGCCCTGAACGCGACCATCGAGGCGGCTCGCGCCGGCGAGGCCGGCAAGGGCTTCGCGGTTGTCGCCTCCGAGGTCAAGTCGCTGGCCAGCCAGACGGCCAAGGCGACCGACGAGATCAGCAACCAGATCGGTCAGATGCAGTCGACGACCCAGAACGCGGTGTCGTCCATGGAGGGCATTTCCTCGATCATCCAGAAGATCGAGGAGACCGCCGCCGGCATCGCGGCTGCGGTCGAGGAGCAGTCGGCCGCCACCAGCGACATCGCCAGCAACATCCAGCAGGCGGCGCAGGGCACGAGCGAGGTTTCGTCCAATATCCAGGACGTGACCGTCGCCGCGCAGCAGTCCGGCGAAGCGGCGCAGAGCGTCAACACCGCCGCCGACCTGTTGGCCGACGAAAGCAACAAGCTCAAAGAGCAGGTTGCCGCGTTTATCGAAAATCTGAAAAAATAGAGTGGATACAAAAAACGGGGCGGGTGCCTGACGCGCCCGCCCCGTTTCTATTTCCGGGCCCCTTAAAAGGAATACTGCCAGCCGACGGTGAAGCTCCAATCCGTCTCCATCTGCGGGCCGTTGAGATCCTGGACCACCGGCACCATGAACTCCACCGCAACACGCTGGCCCTTCACAAACCCTTTCTGCCCGGCGAGATTGACGCCGATGCCGATATCCAGGCGCTCGCCGCCGTGGAATTCGGGGACCGCCGTCTGCACCGGGGCGGCGATGCGCAAATCCCGGCCATCGATGCGACCGATGGACTGACCCGCCAGCCGCAACGAGGCGCTGATCCAGTCGGCAAAGCCATAGCTCGCCCAGGCGGTCAGGCGGTGCTCATCGCCGAGGCTGTAGCCGGCGTCGTTGGTATCGAGCCGGAGTGTGGCGAGATACTGCGCGCCCCAGCCGACCGCGCCGCCGGAGCCCGTGTAGGTGATCCCGGGCACGAGGTCCCAGGTGCCCGAGCCGATCTGCATGGGATACGGCAAGGTCAGCACCGGCATGGTGCCCATCGGTGTCAGCACATCGTCGGTCTCGTCGATGCTGCCGGTGGGGAAGCTGATCCCGGCATTGAGATGGATGTGGTGCCCGTCCTCTTCATACACGCGGATCAGCCCGCTGAGCTTGGTGTCGCCGAAGCCGCTGGAGCGGGTGGTAAAACCGCCGAGCACATTGGCGCCCATACCGCCCATGAAGGTGGTGTGGTCCATCTCCCTTTCGATATACATGCCCATGAGCATGACGGTAAGCCAGTCGGTGACGCCGTACATGGCGCCGAACATGTGCATGTTCATGGGCATGCTCGTCGGCACGACCCGCAAGGTGGGCGGCGGCGCATTGGGATTCGGGATGGTGGTGGCGATGGTCTCGGGTGTTACCGAATTGGTGCCGATCCGGTTGCCTTCCATGGCCATGCGCATGAAGCGGTAGGACAGCATCCAATTCCCCTTCGGCGCCATGTGATCGCCCATCACGCCGACCGGCGCCCGGGCGTTGGCCATCAGATGATGGGCCGTGTGGTCGCCGCCCATGTCATGGCCGTGGTGGTGTTCATGCTGTGCTTGTGCGGTGCAGGCGAACGCCGCGGTGATGCCGGCCGCAATGAGGCCCGCCATCCTGGCGGATGGCATGAAACTGCTCCCGTTCATAGGACTCTCCCTCGGGGTATCGCATTTCCCGATATGACGGCCATGGGAAGCCGATCAGGTCAATTATTCGGATTGGTCGGTGTTGAGGGAGGTCAGGCCGGCGGTGCCCGCGGGACGCGCGCTTCGAGCGCCGGGGGCTTCAGCCAGGGCGGGGTTTCGCGATCCAGCCAAAACGCGGCCGAGCCGGCTATGTCGCGGTGCGGCAGCCGGATGAAATGGTCCTGCGGCGCCTTGCTCTTGACCGGGTTGACGATACAGCACGGGCATTTGACGGCCGAGTTGTCCTGGCCGACCGGCGTGCTGCCGTCCGGGTCGTCGAGGTTGATCCATTTATAGCCCGTGGTCGAACAGATCA
>JAKSBY010000421.1 GCA_022360855.1 Sphingomonadales bacterium
CCACGAGCATGACAGGAGGGGCGGAGCCCTTCTTGTCAGGAATAGGTAAAGCGCGGCTTGCGCTTTTCCAGGAAGGCGGCCACGCCTTCGGCCAGATCTTCGCCGTCATAGCCATCGAGGAACATCTGCAGGGCCTCGGGCGTATCGGCGGCGTGACCGTCGCGGACCAGGCCGAGGATATGCTTGATGCCGCGCACGCCGAATTGCGACGCGGCCGCGATCTCGCCCGCCAGCTTGGCGACCGCCGGCCCGAGGTCGTCGACACTCATGACATCGTTGACCAAGCCGATGCGCCCCGCCTCAGCCGCGTCCAGCAGCCGGCCGGTGAACAGGATCGACTTGGCGTGCGCCGGGCCGACCAGGTCGACGAGGCGCTTGGCGTCTTCCAGGCTGTAGACCAGCCCGAGCTTGACCGGCGTGATGCCGAAGCGGGAGCGCCCCGAGGCGAGACGCATGTCGCAGGCGAGCGCCAAGCCGCAGCCGCCGCCGACGCAGGCGCCGTCGATCTCGGCGATGGTCGGCTTCTTGCAGCGCATGAGCCGGTCCTGGGCCGCGCGCACGGCCCGCTGGTTGGAACGCCGCCGCTCGGGATCGGCGGCAATCTCGGTGAACTCGGCGATATCCGCGCCGGCGGAAAAGACGCCGGGCGCAGCAGACGCCAGCACCACGACCTTGACCGCCGCATCCGCCTCGGCCGCTTCCACAAGCCCCGGCACGGCCGCCCACATGGCCTCGGTGATCGCATTTTTCTTGTCCGGCCGGTTCAGAACCAGCCGGGCAACCGCGCCGTCGCGCTCAAGAATAATGGGTTCGTCGCTCACGCGCCCTCCTTTGCTGGCCGGACCCTGCCAAGTCTTGCCGTTCGTGACAATGGCCTTGTGATACGCCACGCTGACGTCATGACACCGGAGCACATCTATCGCGGCCAATGCCATTGCGGCGCCATCGCGCTGGAATTCGTCTCGGCCAGGGAGCCGGAGCATCTGGCCGTCCGCGCCTGCCAATGCCGCTTCTGCCGCGCCCACGGCGCCCGCACCACTGCCGACCCGGCGGGCCGCGTGACGATCAGGATTGCCGACCCCGGAGCGGTCATCCGGTATCGTTTTGCGGAGAAAACAGCGGATTTCCTGGTCTGCCGCGTTTGCGGCGTCTACATGGCGGCGATGCTGATCGATGGCGACAACGCCTGGGCCACGCTCAACGTCAACTGCTTCGAGAATGCGGACGCGTTTCCGAAGAACCCCGCGCCCGTCTCCTACGACGGCGAAGACGCCGCCGCCCGCATCGCCCGCCGCAAGACGAAGTGGACGCCGGCGCGATTAATCGGCGCCGACTAACACGGTTTGCACCTACGCTGGATCAGCAATCGAGTCATTGCGAGGAGCGCCAGCGACGCGGCAATCCAGATGTATCGGCACTCCCTATTTCGGTGACAGTTACCTTTTTAATTTCTATTTAAAAACAGATGATTAGAAAAAAGCTGCCTTAAAAAGGTAACTGTCACCGAAATACTGACTCCTGGATTGCTTCGCTCCGCTCGCAATGACGAGCCAGTTTAAACGCAGTCCGCTCTAAGCCCTATTCCGCCGCCGTGGCGCGGGCCTCGCCGGCAACGCTCTCCACGTAGCGCCGGCGTTCGTCGAACTGTTTGGCGACGAGGTCGTCGTTTTCCTGCAGGGCGTCGATATCGGTCTGGGCGAAGCCGAGGATGCCCATATCCGCATAGGCCTTGGTGACGCGATCGCCCCAGAGGCCAATGTCCTTGACCACCGGCACGATGCGGCTGAACAGGTTGGAGCGGAACAGCTTCATGCCCTCGGACTGCTCGATATGCGCCATGCATTCCTCGACCGGCAGGCCGAGCGCCTCCCACACCTCCTTGGCCATGAAGCGGTCGCGCATGTGGTAGCAGGCCTCGACCAGGAACTCCTCGCGCTCGTCGCGCTCGGCCTCGGTCAGCTCCGGGTAGTAGTCGCGCAAGGTCAGCCGGCCGAAGGCGACGTGGCGCGCCTCGTCCTGCATCACATAGGCGTTGACCTGGCTGGCGAGCTGGTTGGTGGCGAGATCGCGCGTCATGGCGAAGGCGGCGAGCGCCAGCCCTTCGATCACCACCTGCATGCCGAGATAAGTCATGTCCCAGCGGGAATCCTGCATCACCTGGTCCAGAAGCGTCTTCAGGGGCCCGGTGATGGGATAGGCGGCCTCGTATTTCTTCAGGAGCTTCTGATAAGCCTCCACATGCCGCGCCTCGTCGATGACTTGGGTGGCGGCGTAGAACTTGGCCTCCATGTCGGGCACCTGCTGCACGATCTTGGAGGCACAGAACAAGGCGCCCTGCTCGCCATGCAGGAATTGCGAAACCGTCCAGGCCTGGTAGTTGCGCCGCGTGACGGCCTTGTCCGCGTCCGACATCTTCTCCCAGATGTCGGAGCCGAAAATGGGGAAGAACTCGTCCGGGACGCCGTTGGGATTGTCCTCGCCGAGCTCCTGGTCCCAGTCGATGCGGTGAGTTGCGTTCCACTGCTGGGTCTTGCCCTTTTCATAAAGCTTGATCAGCTCGTCGCGGCTGTCGTCGTAGCTCCAGTCGAACACCGTGTCGTAGGACTGCGGCACGGCCCACAGCTCCTCGGTGGGCGTCAGCTTGTAAACGTCGTTCAGCGACATGGGGACGACTCCTATTGCGACTGATTGAGGTTCCTGAGGCCCTTGAGCAGCGCGCGGGTGCGCATCAGCCCGAGGACCTGGTTGACGATTTCGATGCCGCGCTCGGCGGCGCGGACCGCTTCCGGCTCGGCCACCTTGTCGGCCATATGCTCGTAGAACAGGCGGATCTCCTGGCTCGCCAGCCAGTCGACGAACTCGACGTAAAAGCGGCTCGCATCGGGCGTGAAGCCGAGCTCCTCGGTGAAGCCTTCCTTCTTGAGGCCGCACCAGAGCCGCATGATCGCCGCGTCGCGCGGGCTGAGCCGCTCGGCGCCGGCATCATCGCGCACGATCTCCACAAAGCCGACCCGGACCATGTCATGGACGTGCGCTTCGCTCTCGCCGACCTCCGCCGCCAGATCGGCCAGCGCCGGCCAGCGCTCCGGCGGCAACGCATCCTCCGGCGCGGCGAGACGGGTGGAGAGCAGCGTATCGAGATGGGGAAACGCCTCGGCAGAAGCGGCGGGCGCCGCCTCATCGGCGTTCAGGATCGCCTTGATCACCGACAAGGGAAGGAAGCGCTCCTCCTGCAGCCGCTTGATCGCCTTGACGCGGATCACGTGATCTTCGGAATAGTTGGCGACGTTCCGCTTGGGGCGCTCAGGCTCGGGCAGCAGCCCCTCGCGGATATAGAAGCGAATCGCCTCACGGCCAACGCCCGTCCGCGCCTCGAGCTCGCGCATCTTCAGGGTCTTGGCCGGTGTATCCGTCATGCGGCATCTGCTCCCGGGCGCCGAACGACTCGTCCGACTTCCGGACTATACTACGTTTTACGGATCAGCACTACGTAAAAAATTCGTGAGAATTAGTCACACCGGGAAGCCGGGCCTCTTGAACAGCCGCAGATTTCTCGTGGTCAGGCTTCGCAATGGCCGCTACTCTCCTCTCGAAACGGGGTCCCAATCAGGGGGGAGATGATGAAACGCGTTCATTTGGGCATTTTCGCAGCAATCCTTATGGCCGCCTGCGGCGGGTCGGCGTCGGCGGATCAGGCGGAGATCGCGGCGGCGTGCGAAGACACGACCAATATGGGCGAGGAAATCTGCGACTGCGTCGCTGAGAAGGCCGTTGAGGATCTGTCGGAGGACGGCGTCGCCTTCCTCACCGCCATGCTGCAGGGGGACGACGAGACGACCGAGGAGCTGCGCGGTCAGATGCCCTTCGACGAGCTGACCGCGGCGGGCATGTTCATGGTTTCCGCGCCCGCCGACTGCGCCGCCGAGAACCCCGGCGCGAACTAGCGGGTCGTCCTAGTCCGCCGACCAGGGCGAGCAGTTCGGCGCGCGGGCGACGAAATCTTCGTCCAGCACGCAGATCGAGACCTGGCCGGTTTCGCGGTTGACGGGCCAGACCAAGGCGGCGGTCTCGCCGGTGACCTCGGGCATGCCGAGCTCGAAGGTGGGACGGGGCCCGAGATCCTGAGGCCGCTGGGCGCCGGCGGGCATGCCGTAGGTGAAGATGATGGCCGCGGCGATGAAGCACAGGCCGGCGAAGATGGCACGGGAGAGGGTCATGGAGCTGCTTCCTTTTCTAGCCGTAAGATTGCTGCGGTCCCTATGACACGGGGCCGATGAACCGCCGATGAATCGCCGACTATAGGTCGAAGCGCGCAACCCAGCCGGTGACGTCGGCGAAGGAGACGTTGCCGCCACAGATGACGAGCCCGAGGCGCACATCCGGCCCCACCCGCTCGATCACGCGGCGCGCGGCCGGGATCAGGCAGCCGGCAGCGGGCTCGGCCCAGAGCTTGCTCGCTTCCGCCAGGGTCAGGAGCCCCCGAACCGCATCCGCGTCTTCGACCAGGAGCACGTCTTCGGCCAAGGCCCTGACATGCGTCAGGGTGATCTCCGAGACCGCCGGCGGGCTCAGGGTCGTGGCGATGGAAGTCGGCTTCATCTCCACCGGCCGGCCGGCCTTCAGTGCCTTTGTCATGGCCTCCGCGCCGACCGTCTCGACACCCCAGACCCGGACCTCGGGCCGGAGCGCCTTGATCGCCGTGGCCGAGCCGGAGAGCAGCGCCCCACCGCCGATGGAGATCAGAATATCGGTCACATCCGGCGCATCGGTAATGAATTCGAGGCCCACCGTGCCCTGGCCGGCGATCACCACCGGATCATTGAACGGGTGCAGATAGGCCAGTCCCTTGGCTTCCTCCTCCTGCGATACCGCATAGGCTTCCGCCACATCCTCCGTCAGGATCAGATGGGCGCCCTGAGCGCGCACCTTGTCGATGGAGGCGGCCGGAACATGCCTGGGCATCACCACAGTCGCCGGGATGCCGAGCCGCTTTGCCGTGGTGGCAACGGCGATGCCGTGATTGCCGCCGGAAAAGGTGACGACGCCGCGGCCCCGCTCCGCCGCGCCCAAAGTCGCGATCTTGTTGAGAACGCCGCGCGGCTTGAAGCAGCCGGTATGCTGCAGGAGTTCCAGCTTCAACGTAACCGGGACGCCGAGCGCCGCTTCCAGGCCCGGGCTCGCCATCGTCGGGGTGCGCAGCAGGCGACCGTCGATGGCCGCCTCCGCGGCGCGGATATCGTCGATGGTGATAAGCTCGGTCATGGCGTGACCCGCACTTTAGCCCGCCCGCCGAAATGGCAAAGCGAGAAATATTTGCCGCCACCAAAAGAAAAGGGGCCCGAAGGCCCCTTCCCCGCTTTGCTTATCTCAGGCCCCGGCCGCTATTCGGCAGCGGGCACCGAGAGCTCGGGCCTATGCTGGACGACCTCGGTCTTGGTCTTCGCGACCGCGCCGATGAAGGCTGCCCAGAGCTTATTGGATTCCTCCTCGCCAAGCGCCTCTCTCGTCACGTCCTGCGCCGACGGTTCCGGCTCCTCCATATCGGCCCAGCTTGTCCGCGGCAGAACCAATGTGACCTGCGGCACCGAACCACCGGAGACCAATCTGGTAAAGCCGTAAGTTTCCGGCCACTCGGCGGCCTGCAGGATATCGTGAATCTTCTTCACCGCGGCGCGCCATTGCTGGTAGTGGCCCGGCTTCAGCCAATAGTGGCTGAGATCGAAGAGCTTGTAGTCGGGTCCGCCCTCCGGCCAAGCGGAGATTTCCGGATCCCACGCGTCGATCACGGTGTAGATATCCGCCACATGAGGCGCAACGGTCTCGAGATAGTGAGCGCCGGCGTTGCGCTGGAATTCCGAACCGTTATATGCGTCCAGATCAGCCCAATGATGGCCGGAGGAACGGATATCCACCTCGTCGAGGCGGCCGCCGGTCTGAGGACTGTAGAGCTCCCAGGCCCAGGGATCGCCGTTTTCCTTGCGCCATTCCGTGTGCGCCTTCAGTGCCGCCATAAGCTGGCCATAGTGGCCCGGCTTGGCTTTTAAAGTGTAGTGCTGGGTCAAAAGGCCTGGCTCTTCGTGGCCATCGGCCAGGGCCGATGTGGCAACAAAGGCAGTCGCCACCAGGATCAGAAATGACTTTATCAGAGAATTCATTGCGTAGGGTCTCCCTCTCAGAATTTTTGACTGTGCGGCCAAAGCCGACCGCACGCTGACGCTGCGGCCAGGCCGCAGTCACTTGTAAGAGTCACTTTGGAAAACCGGAACGGGCTCTTGGCGGCCCTCGAACACCCCGAACGCAGTCGCGTCCCCCACAGGACAGGAGGTTACTATCGCTGAGTGCGACGATACGATCTTGGCCCAAAGACGGTCAAGCGACAGTAAGATGACGGCTATTCGGTGAGCGGATCGAGGCCGCTCACATTGGCCTCCCAGTTCCGGCCGTCAAAGGGTGTGATGGTGATCTCGTCAAAGCCCGACTGATCAAGCGCTCTGAGATTGACCGAATAGCCGTCCGGGTGCGAGCGCGGCACGTAGAAGCTCTTGACCCCGCAATGGCGGCAGAACAGGTGTTTCGCCGTTCCGGTATTGAAGGTGTAGGTGGCGAGCGCGTCCTCGCCCTTGACGAGGCGGAAGCGGGATTTCGGCACGATCAGGTGCAGATAGCCGACCTTCGCGCACATCGAGCAGTTGCAGTCGTCAACCGCGACCTTCGATGGCGCCTGCACCTCGATCACGACCGCCCCGCAATGGCAGGAGCCCTTGTGCCAGGTCATATCCGGCGACGCGCTCACGGCTACTCCACCGTGACGGACTTGGCGAGGTTGCGCGGCTGATCCACATCCGTGCCCTTCTCCACCGCCGTGTGGTAAGCCAAAAGCTGCACCGGGATGGCGTAGAGCATCGGCGCGACGATCTCGTTGACGTCCGGCATCTCAATGGTCGCGAAGGCGCCGGCCCCCTGCTCCGCGATGCCCTTGTGGTCGGACATGAGGATGACCTTGCCCTTGCGCGCGATCACCTCCTGCATGTTGGAGACGGTCTTGTCGAACAACGGCCCGGAGGGCGCGATAACGATGATCGGCACCGCCTCGTCGATCAGGGCGATGGGCCCGTGCTTCATCTCGCCGGCGGCATAGCCCTCGGCGTGGATATAGGAGATCTCCTTGAGCTTGAGCGCGCCTTCCAGGGCAATCGGGTAGTCGGCGCCGCGGCCGAGATAGAGAACGTCGCGGGCCTTGGCCATCTCGCGCGCCAGCTCCTGCAACGCTTCGTCGTGATTGAGCGCATCGGCCATGCGCGCCGGCACCTCGGTCAATGCCTGACAGAGCGACGCTTCGCGATTGTCGCCGAGGCGGCCGCGTACCGCCGCCGTCGCGATGGCCAAGGCCGCTAATACGGCGAGTTGGCAGGTAAAGGCCTTGGTCGACGCGACGCCGATCTCTGGTCCTGCATGAGTCGGCAGAATGACGTCGGATTCGCGCGCCATCGAGCTTTCCTCGACGTTGACGACCGAGAGAATATGCTGGCCGTTCTCGCGGCAGTATTTCAGCGCCGCCAGGGTGTCCGCCGTCTCCCCCGACTGGGAGATGAAGACGGCGAGCCCGCCCGGCTCCAGGATGGCGTCGCGGTAGCGGAACTCCGAGGCGATATCCACATCCACCGCCACCCGGGCGATGCGCTCGAACCAGTATTTGGCCACCATGCCCGCATAGAAGCTGGTACCGCAGGCGATAATCGTGATCTTGGGCACCCGGGCCAGATCGAAATCCATGGCCGGCAATTCGACCTTGCCGGCCAGCGGGTCGATATAGGTGCCGAGGGTCTGGCCCACCACCGTCGGCTGCTCGAAGATCTCCTTGAGCATGAAATGGCGGTAATTACCCTTATCGATCAGGGCGCCGGTGGCCTGGGTAACGGAAAGGGGGCGAATGATCTCTTTGTCGTTTTCATCGAAAACGATCGCCGCGTCGCCGGTCAGCTCGACCCAGTCGCCCTCGTCCAGATAGGTGATGCGGTTGGTCAGGGTCGCGAGCGCGATGGCATCCGAGCCGAGATACATCTCGCCATCGCCATGGCCGACAACGAGCGGGCTGCCGCGCCGGGCGCCATACATCAGGCCCTCATGGCCCTCGAACAGGATAGCGAGCGCAAAGGCGCCCTCCAGCCGCTTCAGGGTCTGGCGTACCGCATCGCGCGGATCGTTGGCGCCGTTCAGATAATCGGTGATGAGATGGGCGACGACCTCGGTATCGGTCTCGGTCTGGAGCGTATGGCCTTTTTCGGTCAACTCGTCCCGGAGCGCCTTGAAATTCTCGATAATGCCGTTGTGCACCACCGCGACCTTGTCGCTGACATGGGGGTGGGCGTTGTTTTCCGTGGGCGCGCCATGGGTCGCCCAGCGGGTGTGGCCGATCCCGGTCGTGCCCGGAAGCGCCTCTTCCGCGAGCGCGGCGTCCAGGTTGGCGAGCTTGCCCTCGGCCCGGCGACGGTCGATGCGGCCCTGGTGAACCGTCGCCACACCGGCGGAATCGTAGCCGCGGTATTCCAGCCGCTTCAGCCCTTCCATCAGCCTCGGGGTCGCCGCCTCGGTTCCGATAATGCCGATAATGCCGCACATGCTTGCGTTCCTTATCCGTCGTTCTTGTCGTGGGCGGTAGGATCGGGCCTGGGCCATTTGCCGGCCTTCTTTTCCGCCGCCTTCCGCTCGCGGAAGCGCGCCGCGGCGCCCTCCTTGTTTTCCTGACCGGCACGCGCCAAGCCGATCGAATCTGGGCCGACGTCCTTGGTGATCACGCTGCCGGCCGCGGTCAGGCCGCCCGCGGCAATGGTGACCGGGGGCACGAGGGTCGAGTTGGAGCCGATAAAGGCGCCATCGCCGACGACCGTGAGGTATTTGTTGAAGCCGTCATAGTTGCAGGTGATGGTGCCGGCACCGATATTAGCCTTCTCGCCGACCCAGGCATCGCCGATATAGCTCAGATGGTTGGCCTTGGCCCCGGCGGAGATGATCGCGTTCTTGACCTCGACAAAATTGCCGACCTTGGCGCCTTCGCCCAATTGTGCTCCGGGCCTGAGCCGGGCAAACGGGCCGACAACCGCGCCCGGGCCGATCTCCGCGCCCTCGATATGGCTGAAGGCGTGGATGGCAACACGGTCGGAAATCCTGACGCCCGGGCCAAACACGACGTTGGGGCCGATGATGACGTCCTTCCCAACCTCGGTATCGAAGGCGAAGAACACGCTTTCGGGATCGATCAGGGTAGCGCCGTTCGCCATGGCGTCCGCCCGCGCCCTGGCCTGGAAAATCGCCTCGGCCTCGGCCAGCTCGGCCCGCGAATTGATGCCCATCACCTCGGCCTCCGGGGCCTCGACGACGGCCACGCGGCCGCCATCGCCGACCGCAAGCTCAACAATGTCGGTAAGATAATACTCGCCCTTGGCGTTGTCGTTGGTGACGCGATCCAAAAGTGCGAACAGATGCCCACAGTCGGCCGCCATGACGCCTGAATTGCAAAGCCCGATGGCCCGCTCGGCCTCGTTGGCATCCTTGAACTCGACGATCCGCGCCAGGCTGCCATCCGCGTTCTGCACAAGCCGGCCATAGGCCGCCGGGTCGGCCGGGCGAAAGCCGAGCACCACCAGGTCCGCGCCTTCCCGGCGCGCATCGATCATGGCCCGCAAGGTCTCGGGCGCCACGAAGGGAACGTCGCCGTAGAGGATGAGCACGTCACCATCAAAATCGCCCATGGCCTCCCTGGCCGCCAGCACGGCGTGGCCGGTGCCGAGCTGCGGCTCCTGGACCGCGATGGCGGCGTCCGGGACTTCCGCCTCGACCTGCTCCTTCAGGGCCCCCACGACCACCACGTTCTGCGCCGTCTCGACCTCCTCCAGCGACGCCAGCAAATGGCCGATCATGGAGCGGCCCCCAATCGGGTGCAGCACCTTGTGCGTGGCCGATTTCATCCGCGTCCCCTTGCCGGCGGCCAGGATGATGGCTGCAATTTCCGTTGCGCTCATTTGCGTTTTCGTTGCGCTAATTCCGCGCCAGCCTATGATGGCGCGCAAACTGCCACACCCGCTTTAACATTTCCACAAAATCACCACCAAAAACGACCGCATTAAGGCCCTCTCGTGACCGCTGATTTCCCTTTCGAAACCGTGATTTTCGACCTGGACGGGACTCTCGTCGACACCGCGCCGGACCTGACCCACGCGCTCAACCACGTGCTCGTCCAGGAGGGCCGCAGCCCGGTCGCCCTGGAAGACGTGCGCCACATGGTCGGCTATGGCGCGCGGGCGCTGATCCGAAATGGGCTCGAAAAGACCGGCGCGCCCGGCAGCGACGAGGACATCGAGCGGCTTCTGGAGGACTATCTGAACTACTATGCCCGCCATATGGCGGAAGACAGCCGGCTGTTCGACGGCGCCGGGCCCGTCTTGGCCGCGCTGAAGGAGCGAGATGTGCGGCTCGGTATCTGCACCAACAAGATGGAGCGGATGACCTTTCCGCTCCTGGCCGCGCTCGACATTATGCATTTTTTCGACGCGGTGCTCGGCGGCGATTCGCTCGCGGTCAGAAAACCGAATCCCGCTCACCTGACGGCAACGATCGAGCGCGCCGGCGGGATCCCGGACCGCACGCTCTTCGTCGGCGATTCCGAGGCCGACGTGGCCGCCGCCAGGGCGGCGAATGTGCCGGTTATCGCCGTCTCTTTCGGCTACAGCGCGCTCAAGGCCGAGGATCTCGGCGCCGATCTCGTCATCCACGCATTCGATGACTTCTGGGCCGCTGCGGAAGAGCTGGCCGCCCAGGCCTAGAGCGGAATGAGTTCAAGTTGATCCACACCCAACTGTCACCCGCCGACTTGATCGGCGGGTCCATGGGGCCAATGCCGAGACGTCGGCATTATGGATTCGCCGGTCAAGCCGGCGAATGACAGGTTCAAAGGGAGTCAACTTAAGCTCAATCTGCTCTAGTGGCCGCCCCTGAGTGCTTTCCGCAGGAGATGCCGGGCCAGCATGAAAGGCGGCATGCGGAGCCAGTGAGAGCGGATGAAGAGCGCCAGCCGGGCAAACCGGGTGCCGAGGCTGCGTTCTTCGTAAAGCACCGGCGGGATGGCGCGGTCGATCAGCGTCGCCATCAACGAAGCCGTCAAGCGTCCTGTTTCTTGCAGAAATCCGGCGGGGAGTTCCAACCCCAGCAAACGTTGAGCGGTCGCCAATGCATAGAAGACCGGCCGCCTGGCATCGTGCAGCGCCGTCCGATCCGCCAGGCGACCCCAGAATCCGCTGCTTTGCCGGAACTCCTCCACGAGCTGCGACAGATCCACCAGATCGCGTAAGCGATTCGAAAGGTCGCCGTCCTGGGCCAGGTGGACCGCAGCATGCACGACCATATCCTCGGGCGACAGGATTCTGGCGCGATGCCCCTCGATCGTCGCCGAATCGGCCAGCATGGCCGCCGCGTCGGGCCGGATGCGCCCGGTGAGCGGCAGGATTGTGTGGTGGATGTCGATCAGCGTCTCCCGGTCTTCGTGCCGGTAGGGCGGCAGCTCGTGCATCCAGTCACGGTAGTAGCGCTCATCGTAGCCGTCTTCCAGCTCGGGCTGCCAGCCACCGGCGATCACGGCCTTCTCGACATCCGCCAGATCACCCCTGGCGACCAGAATATCGAGATCGCTCGCCATCCGGCCCCGGCCCGCCTGGAGCCCGGAGATCACGTAAGCAGCGCCCTTCAGAAGAACCGGCGTGATCGACGTCTGCCGCAGCGCGTGGGTCAGTCGGTTGACCTCCCAGCGCAGCATGCGCGCGTTCTCCGCACAGGCCAGGTCGGCCGCCTCGAAGGCCCAGCGCACCGCACGCGGCAGCCCGTCCCGAATGCCGGCATCGTCGGCCAGTACCGCAAGCTTGCCCAAAAGCGCGCTCGCCCGAGCCGCCCGGATCAAATCGGTCCAGGCATCGGCGGAGAGCGCCGCCATAGTTTCCGGCGAACGAAGAACGCGCAGCAGGACGGCCGACGGCAGCGCGCTCATCGGATGAGCGCCTCGGCCGCCTCGACCGCGTCGTCGAGCGCGCTGTAGTGGAGCTCGATGCCACGGATCCCGGCCACCAGTTTGCCGACGCCTTCGAAGCCGCGCGCCGCGAAACGATCATAGTTAACCGACGAGGTGGCGAGTTCCATAAATAGATCGCCGGCGATCTTCGGTGTCGTTCTCAGCCTGGCGTCGGCTTTGTAGTGAGGCGCGACGATGGCGGCCGGCTCCGCCGGCTCCTCGCCGCGCGCGACCCAGTCCGCCTTCGGCCGGATATAGGCGACGGTTCCCTTGGGCGTTCCGGTGAGCGTTTCGGTGATCGTCAACTCCGGCGCAAAATTCCGGATCACCTCGATCGATTCGTTCTTGAGCGAAATCGGCCGGGGATAGGGAACGACCGTGCCGTTCTCCAGGTCGAAAAACGCGAACTCGTCGGAAAACAGGCGCCAGCCCCGGCTGGCCAGCGCGGCGCATAACGTACTCTTGCCCTGCCCCGAATCGCCGGGAATGACGAGCGCCCGGCCGTCCCGCTCGACCACCGCGGCGTGCACGATGAGATAGCGCATGGCCCGCGTCGCCACCATCCAGTTGAGGCCCATCTCAAGCATGATCGTCGCGTGGCGCTCGGGCAGCGGCACGAAGGGCGCCGGCGCATCCACATCGGGCATCGATTGCCGCCGCACCCAGCGCCGCCAGCCGCCGGTGTTGCGGACCGTGAGTGCGAAATCCGCGACTTCGTCGGCATCGGCGATGGCGTAATGGCTGTAGGTGCTGTGAAAGCTGGAGACCAGGCGTCCAATCCGCGTTTTGAGCCGCGTGACGAAGGGGCCAGCATGAAACAGCAGCCCGGGCCCGGCAAGCGCTTCACCGAGCGCCGCCGCCGTCAGGTCGCCTATTCTGTGTTGCTGCAGGATTCGATCAGTCCGAGCGAGTCAAAATGCGAGATAAGCGAATCAAGATTACTGCGCAGTAAATCGTCAAGGGGGATATCGAGATATTCGGAAACTTCCCGCGTGAGCCGCTCGGAGTTCAACGGGCCGCCCTCCAGCCGCTCCAGCGCGACACAGGCCATGAGATTGAGGAATTGCGTGTTGCCCGAGGCCGGGTCGAAGACCGCGCCGCCCTCGGGCCATTTCTGCCACAATAAATCGCGGCCGGGCGCCAAGCGCCAGGTTTCTTCGCTCGGCATGTCGGGCTCTGGAATCTCGTCTCTGTCCACTTAGACGTTCGGTCAGACGAGAACCGAATTGAAGCAGGAAACCGCCTTTTTCTTCACCCAGACCTTGTGCGCCTTCGAGCCGTTCCACTTCTTGCTGTAGAAATTGTTGATTTCCCACAACGGGTCGTGAACACCGGCTTTCTTCAGGAGGTGCTTGAGGAAGTGCTTGTTTTTCTTGTTCTTAACCGGAAAGACGAGCTTGTTGGTGCAAAGCACCGACATCGCCCAGGCGGGATTGCCCTTCAAGGTGACGACGGCAGGCGCGATAATGGCGCCAGCCTTCAGCATACGACGCCGACTCTGGCGCAGCGCCTCGGAGTTCGTCTCCGGCGCGCCGACCGGCTCGTCCTTATCCTGCCACTCTAATTCGTCGGTCATGACCAGCGGTTTCCAACCTAATCATTGCATGCAAAAACACTTGTGCCCTATGTTATGCAAGAACCGCGCCAACTTTTCAATTTGTTTGTTTTCAACGACTTAGCCGGCTCGATATCTCGCAAGACGCGCAAAAGTGTAAAGAATCCCGACACTTTAAGCCGCGAATCCCATCGCGCGACAATATGGACCAAATGGCCAAAATTAGGCATCATGAACTTAAGCCCCGCCGGTTAAGCCTATGTGAAATGTGGGCATTTTCGGTACGATTTAACCTGTAACAAGCCTGCAACACAGTGTTGGTTTAAACTCGAAACGAGACTTTCCGTCGACTTTGCCGCCGTGACCACGCCTTTGACCAAGAGGATAGAATCCGAAACCCCCGAACAGCGCCCGCTGCTTTTTTTGCGAATCGGCGCGCCCGCTGCGCTTATGGGCGGCGTCGTCGCGCTCCTGTATGGTCTGGAGCTCATGACGCTTCGCGCGGCGCTGACGGTATTGTTCTTTTCGACCGTCGGCCTCGTTTGGCTTTCCAGCGGGTACCGCGAACAGATTACGAGCCTGCGACGGCAATTACGGGCCGAAATCCGTCGAAACGCGAACCGTTCGCGAAGCTCCCCGCTTAGGGCCAAGCTCCTGCAGGGAATCGTCGATCCGCTGCTGCTTCTCGATCCGAAGAAGCATGTTGTGGAGGCCAATCGCGCCGCCAGGGAGCTCCTCGGCAACAATATCGTCGAGCAGGACATCGCACTCTATCTGCGGCAGCCCAAGGCGCTCGACGCCATAGACCGGACTATCGGCTCAGGGATCGCCGAGGCCTTCGAATTGACCTTCCCGTCGGTCACCGAGCGGCATTTCAAGGTGAGTGTCACCCTGGTGCCCAACGATCTCGAGCCGGACGCAAGCGAGGCCCCCGAGAACGGGGAGGAGCCCGCCTTTTATATCGTCGTCTTTCTGCAGGACGTCACGCAGGCCAAGCTTTTGGAGCGCATGCGCGTGGATTTCGTGGCCAATGCCAGCCATGAATTGAGGACCCCGCTTTCCAGCCTGCTCGGCTTTATCGAGACCCTGCGGGGGCCCGCCAAAGGCGACCCCGAGGCGGCCAACCGGTTCCTCGACATCATGCGCAACGAGGCGCAACGGATGGTTCGGCTGATCGACGACCTTTTGTCGCTGTCGCGGATCGAATTGGATCGGCATGTCCGCCCCGAAGGCCGCGTGCGCATGGCCGAGCTGTTGCGCAGCATCGTCCGCAGCATGGAGGCTTACGCGTCGCAACGCGACGTAACGGTTCGCATCGAGAACCCGGAAGACCTGCCCATCGTGCGCGGCGACCACGATCAGCTCATCCAGGTGTTTCAAAATCTTATCGACAACGCCATCAAATACGGCCGCGTCGGCGGCGAGATTACCATCTCCGCCGAACCGGTCGCGCATCTCAGAAACGCCAAGGCTCCGGGCGTCATCATCGCGGTTGCCGATGATGGCGAAGGCATCGCGCCCGAGCATATTCCGCGCCTGACGGAGCGGTTTTACCGCGTCGACACCGCGAGATCGCGAAAGCTGGGCGGAACCGGGCTTGGCTTGGCCATCGTCAAGCACATCGTTACGCGCCACCGCGGCTCGATCGAGATATTCAGTGAATTAGGCAAGGGCACCGTCGCCAAGGTCGGCCTGCCTTTGGTGGAAAGTGAATCCGACCGGGCCGGCCTGTCTGGCACCGATGACCGCGGCTCCCTCGGCGGCGCGCCGGAGCATGCCGGCGAGCTGGTCCCCTGACCGATTCTCCGAATCTCGCCAGACTGTCGCATGGTCGGCGGATTTGCAGGCTTTTGACCGTCACATAAGTGCAACATAACTGCACTAAACGGGTCATGAAGGGACCATAAGGTCGCTGAACATTTCAGCGGCGCAGCGGCGCGAATGGCCCGCTCACAAGATGCCGAGGCCGCCGTTACACAAGCTCGTTGCGGGGCTGACCGGTTATCGCGACTCAGAAGTCGGGAGGGATTGAGGTGACCAACAGGACTTTGACTGCACTTGCCGGCTTGACGACTCTGGCGGCAACTCTGTTGAGTTTGGCCGGTCCGGCGCAAGCACGCGATCAGATTCGAATCGTCGGCTCTTCGACTGTGTTCCCCTTCGCCACCGCGGTTGCCGAGGAATTCGGCAAAACCACAGAATTCGCCACGCCGATCGTCGAGGCGACGGGTTCAGGCGGCGGACTCAAGCTCTTGTGCTCAGGAGTCGGGGTCGATACGCCGGACATCGCCAATGCGTCGCGCCGCATCAAGCAGTCCGAGGTCGATCTCTGCGCCGAAAACGGGGTCGAGGAACTTATCGAGATCAAGGTCGGCTACGACGGCATCGTACTGGCCAATTCGAAGACCATGCCCCTGATCTCCTTCGACCTGAGATCGGTCTGGCTGGCGCTGGCAAAGGAGGTGCCGGTCGACGGCAAACTGGTGCCCAATCCCTACAGCAAGTGGAGCGAGGTCGACCCGACATTGCCGGATGTGGAGATCGAGGTTCTCGGTCCGCCGCCGACATCGGGCACGCGCGACGCCTTCGTCGAATTGGCCATGGAAGGCGGATGCCAAACTTTCCCCGAGATTGCAGCGCTTAAGAAAGAAGACTCAAATCGCTATAAGTCGGTTTGCCATTCGGTCCGCGAAGACGGGCTTTATAAGGAGGCGGGCGAGAACGACAATCTGATCGTCCAGCGGCTGCAGAAGACGCCGACCGCATTTGGCATCTTCGGATTCAGCTTCCTTGACCAAAATGCCGATGTGATCCAGGGGAACATGATCGACGGCATCGCGCCGACATTTGGAGCGATAGGAGATGGCGCCTATACCGTCTCTCGGTCTCTTTACTTCTATGTAAAAAAAGCTCACGTGGACACCATTCCCGGCATTCGCGAATATCTCGAGGAATTCACGAGTGAAAAGGCATCCGGCGACTTTGGATATTTGACCGACAAGGGCTTGATTCCGATGCCTGATACCGAGCGCCGGAAATCCAGGTCGGACGCGGAGAATTTGAAGCCGTTGAACCTGGATTCTTGATGTTCCCCGGGGCGCAGCTAGGGTAGGCGGCGCGGCATGGACGCTTCCATCATCATTCTCACGGTCCTGGCGCTCGCGGCGTTCAGCTACTTCTTTGGCCGACGGCGCGTGTTGGCAGCCGCCGGCGGCAATATCAGGGCGATCCACTCGATGCCCGGCAGCTATGGCTGGTACGCGGCCACGCTGACGATACTTCCCGGTGCACTGGTTTTCGTGCTGTGGCTCATGTTCGGCGGCTGGGTCGTCGATTCCATGGTCCTTGCCGATCTGCCGCAGGCGTCCAAGCCGGGCACGGATATCGAGCGACGGTTGCTCCTTAACGACATCCATAATTACGCCTCGGGCGATGTGATGCGGGCGGACACCGACGAGACGGTGAAAGCCGCAGCCACCCATTACAACAGTCTGACCCGCCAGGTGTCGTTGGGCGCGTTCGTGTTGGCGGCATTGTTCGCCGCCTTGGGCGGACTGCGGGGCTACCAGGTGGCCCGGCCGGACTTCCGCGCCCGCAACAAGCTCGAGCGGCTGGTGCTGTTCATCCTGATCGGCTGCTCGGCGATCGCTATCGTGACGACGCTCGGCATCGTGCTGTCGCTTTTGTTCGAGAGTCTGCGTTTCTTTTCGAAAGTCTCGATCTTCGAATTTCTGTTCGGCATCCATTGGAGCCCGCAGACGGCGCTGAGGGCCGACCAGGTCGGCTCGTCGGGCGCCTTTGGGGCGGTTCCGCTCTTTACCGGGACCTTGCTGATCAGCTTCGTTGCCATGCTGGTCGCCGTACCGCTCGGGCTCATGGCCGCGATCTACATGACCCAGTATGCCGATGATAGGCTGCGCAAGATCGCGAAGCCGCTTCTGGAGATCCTCGCCGGCGTGCCGACCGTGGTCTACGGCTTTTTCGCGGCATTGACCGTGGGACCGTTCATCCGCGAGTTCGGGGCAACCGTCGGCCTAAGTGTCGCCTCCGAGAGCGCGCTCGCGGCCGGCCTCGTGATGGGGATTATGATTATCCCCCTGATGTCCTCACTGTCGGACGATGCGATCACCGCCGTGCCGCAGGCCATGAAGGACGGATCGCTTGCTCTGGGCGCCACCGAGTCCGAGACGATCCGCCGTGTGCTGATCCCTGCGGCGCTCCCGGGTATCGTTGGTGCGTTTCTGCTGTCGGTGTCGCGTGCGATCGGCGAAACCATGATCGTCGTCATGGCGGCCGGCCTCGCGGCCAATCTGACGGCGAATCCGTTGGAGGCCGTGACGACGGTGACGGCGCAAATCGTTGCGTTGCTCAAGGGCGATCAGGAGTTTGACAGCGCGAAGACCCTGTCGGCCTTCGCGCTTGGCCTGGTCTTGTTCGTCGCAACCCTGCTGCTCAATGTTCTGGCGCTGAGGACCGTGCGCAAATACAGGGAAGCCTATGAATGATCCGGTAACACACGGACCGACGGTTTGGGATTCCGAGGTTATGGCCGCGCGGATTCGCGGGCGCTACCGCAAGGAACGGAATTTCAGGGTGGCCTGCTTCGCCTCGCTGGTGGCGGCGGCGGTGTTTTTGCTGTTTTTGCTGGGCTCCATCCTGTCAAACGCCATCGGCGGTTTTTTCCAGACCAAGCTTGAATTATCCGTCTACTTCGACCCCGATATCCTTGGCACCGCGGAAGCGGCGCGCACCGACGAAGGCCAACGCGATCTGAGACGCGCCGATTATCGACGGATCGTTAGACAAGCGCTGATGGCGCGGTTCCCGGATGTGACGGAACGGCGCGAGATTCGCCGCCTGTCGGGGATCGTTTCCTCCGGCGCCCGGGAAACGATCAGGGAGATGGCCCTGGCGAATCCCGATATCATCGGCACCGAGCAGCGGCTCTGGCTGCTCGCCTCTGACGATATCGACCTTTTCGTCAAGGGCGCGATCTCCCGCGATGTTTCGGAAATGAACCGCAGGGTGGAGGACCAGGAGATCGCGTGGATCGACGCACTTGAGGCCGAAGGCGCCGTCAAGACTTCGTTCCACTGGCGGTTTTTCACCGCCGGCGATTCCCGCGAACCGGAGCTGGCCGGCATTTGGGGGGCCGTGGTGGGCACATTCCTGACGCTGGTGGTGACCCTCGGCGTGTCCTTCCCCATCGGCGTTCTGGCGGCCATCTATCTGGAGGAATTCGCGCCGCACAACCGTTGGACCGATCTGATCGAAGTGAACATCAACAATCTGGCTGCGGTGCCGTCGATTATTTTCGGCCTGCTGGGTCTTTCGGTCTTCCTGTCGACCTTCAATCTGCCGCGATCGGCGCCCCTGGTCGGTGGGCTGACGCTTGC
>JAKSBY010000734.1 GCA_022360855.1 Sphingomonadales bacterium
GACAATGAAGGCCATATACTCAGAGCCGCCTACGGGCTGGGGGATAGCGCCCGAGTAGGATTTACCTATTTTATTACCGAATACGGTGAAGCCCGCAGCGGCGTGGAAGAAGACTACAACCGCCTACAGCTGGATCTGGTCCTCGGCTTCTAAGAAAAGACAATCGAGAACCACAATCAGGTCATTCGTTTTAGAAATGCAATACGATCCACGAGCTGGTGCTTGAGTGCGGCCAGTATGTGAAGCGCAATGCCTGCCTTGAGAAGATTCGCAGTTAACCCGTGGATATTGTGAAACAGGGTCATGAGCCCTTCGTTATGACCCAGAGTGATGTTAACTACACCGAACACCCGCACATCTTGCTCAAAAAACATGCCCTGCAGTATTCCGCTTAACACCATCAAACAGACCAATCCATAGAAAGCCCAGTGCAACCTGACACTCCAGGTCTGTTCCCAGACTTTCAGCTCCGCCATTGGCGCCACGGTATTCCTCAGCCGCATGCGCAGGCGCCATAGCATCAGACCCAGAATGACTATGGCGCCACCGGAATGAAACATCAGGATCATGCCCTTCTCTTCACCTTCCGCGGCTTCCACAAGATTCCCGCTCACAAAAAGCCAAAACAGCAACATTACGGCCAATAGCCAATGAAGTATCTTTTGCCCTCTGGTGTATGAAGTGGACATGAACCGCTCCTTTTCCTTATTTCAGGTTTGAGTAGTCGGTACTGCTCATCATATAGGCTTCTATGGACACCCTTACCGGATACTTTTCCCTCAGGGCCAGCCATGCCGGATCGGAAACAAACGCCTGCCAGACTTCCTGACGATGGGCGCGATCGCGATAGGCCAGCATCCACACCAGGGTGTTGGGATCATCCAGGCGCTGCCATATGGCGACGACTTCAGCACCCAGGCGCTCAAAGATTCCCACTTCTTCCTCACGAAAGCGCTGGTGGAGCTCACGAATGCCATTGCTGCCGTCGGCTTCGGGTTGCGCGGTGTACATGCGCAATTCGAAACAACGTGCGTCGGCACCCACGTCAGGAGCAAATTCGGCGTCCAATTGACCCGCAGGGCCACAGGGCGCCTGGGCATTTTGTGCCAAACCGCCGCCGCTAAAAACCAATCCAATAAAAAGTCTATTCGCGAAAATATTGAGCGTTATCAAAATGCTCTATTTTAA
>JAKSBY010000079.1 GCA_022360855.1 Sphingomonadales bacterium
CCATAACCTGGTTTCCAGCCTGACCCACCGGACGGCCCGGAAAGTCTGGCTCACCGAGTTGGGGGATATCAATTCCGAGCCCTATTTCGACCCCCTCAAGGCCGCCTATACGGAGCAGGAACTGGCGCAGATGCGCGACGACGTGCTCGCCAATCCGCGCATGTACGGCCTCCTGGTCTCGCCGGACCTCAAATCGGCGCTGATCAAGGGCACCCTGAACGAAGGCGCGCTCGACTATGTGGCGACCTTCGAGCAGTTGCAGGCGTTGCGCGCGGCCGAGGCGCTGCCGGGCGTGAAGATTTACGCCACCGGCCAGCCAGCGCTGGTCGGCTGGGTCTATTCCTATCTCGGCCAGATCATTCAGATCTTCTTCTACACCGTGCTGGTCATGCTGGCGCTGCTGGTTCTCTACTTCCGGCGGTTCTACGGCATCCTGCTGCCCCTGATCGGTATCACGGTCACCGCCATCTGGGGCTTGGGCGCCATTTCGCTTCTAGGCTTCAATCTCGATCCGTTGACCCTGGTCATTCCGTTCCTGATCTCGGCCCGGGCGCTCAGCCACGGCATCCAGCTCGTGGAGCGCTACTATCACGAGCTGCCGGGTGCCAAGGACGGCGCGGACGCGGCGCGGCGTACCTTCGACAGCCTGTTCCGTCCCGGCTCGCTCGGCGTGATCTCGGACGCCATCGGCATCTTCCTGATCTCCCTGGGCTCGATCCCGCTCAACACCAAGCTCGCCTATTACGGCGCGCTCTGGTCGTTAGGCGTGATCGTCACCGTACTCATCGCGGTGCCTCTGCTGCTGACGATTCTGCCGACGCCGAAGAGCACGCCGCCCCGGCACAGCTTCCTGCACAAGGCGCTGCCTTTGCTCGGTGCGTTCGTCGCGAAGCGGGGTACGGCCACCGCCGTTCTCATCGTTGCCGCGGGCCTTTACGTGATCGGCACGACGCTGAGCTCCCAGGTGCAGATCGGCGAGGCCGAGCCCGGCTCGCCGCTGCTCTACCCGGATCACGACTACAACGTCTCGTCCAAAGCCATCAATCAGAGCTTCCCGGGCTCGGAAGAGCTCTACGTCATCGCTCGCACCGATCAGCCCGGCGGCCTCAAGCGGCCCGAGGTGCTGCATGCTCTGGAGGACTTCCAGATCCACATGCTCTACGACCCTGAGCTCGGTGGTGCCAAGGGCCTGCCCGACCTGGTCAAGCAGGTCAACCGGCTGATGCATAACGACGACCCCCGCTGGGCGCAGATCCCCAAGGATCCGTCTTACGTCGGCGGGCTGCTGTTCACCTATATGGCGTCGAGCCCGATCCCCGGCGCGCTCAAGGAATTCCTGAACCCCGAGGAAACCGACGCCAACATGGTCTTCTATTTCAAGGACCATCAGGGCGGCACCATCCGCCGCGCCACCCACCGGCTGAAGGAGTGGATCGACAATCCGGAAAACCGGGTGGACGGCCTCAGCTTCCATCTGGCCGGCGGCATCATCGGCGTGACCGCAGCGTCAAATGAAGCCGCCTACGAGACCAACATGCTCGTCGTGCCCTTGGTGCTGGCGCTGATCTTCCTATTCGTGACCTTGTTCTACTGGTCGCTGCACGCCGGCTGGCTGATGCTGCTGGCGATGTCCTTCGCGACCATCCTGAGCTACGCCTATATGGGTGTGATGGGCATCGGCATCAACGTCAACACCGTGCCCATCATCGCCGTCGGCATAGGCGTCGGCATCGACTATTCCATCTACATCATGGACCGCATCCGCGAGGAGATGGCGGAGTTCCATGATCTTGGCCGCGCCGTGCACCAGGCCCTGGCGACCACCGGGTTGGCCATCTGCTTCACGGCCACCACTCTGGTCGCGGGCGTCATCATGTGGGTCTTCGTCTCCGACCTCAGATTCCAGGCGGACGCGGCGCTCCTGCTCTGCGTCATGCTGGTCTTGAACGCCATCGCGGCGCTGGTCCTGGTGCCGTCCTGGATCGTCACTTTCAAGCCCAGATTCATCACGCAAGTCGTCGCCGACGAGGAGGGGGTTCTCGTCACCGCTTGATCCCAAGGGGAAGCAGCTGGCCAAGCCCGCTCCAAGAACGGCCTGGCCCAATAATGGAGGGAGTGAATGTTGAACAAAGCACTACGCGCCGGCACAGCCGTCCTATGCCTGACCGCGCTGGAAGGAGGCTGGCAGCCGGCCGGCGCTTATACGTCCGAAGACGGGTCGCTGGAGATCGCCGGGTTTGTCGAGAACCGCACGTTCCTGAGGCGCGGCGTCGGGCTCTCCAAGTTCGAGAATACGCTGCAGCTCGAGGTGACCAAGGACTTCCGGCCCTCGAGTTTCTTCTCGGCTTTCACCTTCAACGGCGTGTTCCGCGCGCGCTATGACGGCGTCTACGACCTGAACGACAAGGATTTCGGCAAGAATGCCGGCGGCTCGATCATGCTGGCGAGCCCCGGCGGCTCCGGTTTCACGCCGCACGGCATGGGCGACATCACCGGCGGTACGTTGGACCCGATCCTGCCTGGCAACGCCTTCGGCTTCGATACCGGCGTCAATCCCAACGATGGTTTGATCGTTCTGGGCGAGCCGCTGCACGACCAGGGCACGGGCGTCGCCTTCGGCGTGCCGGTCAGGCCCTGCAACGTGGACGGCCGCGGCTGCTTGCCCGGTTACCTCGATTTCGACGCCAGCGAGCTCCGGTTCCCGGACTTCAACGACCGTATCGACGCGGTGCGCGAGTTCTATATCGATGCGACAATCCCCGTCGGCGCCCGCGAGCTCGGCATCCGCCTCGGTCGTCAGCAGATCGTCTGGGGGCGCACCGACCTGTTCCGCGTGCTGGACGTCATCAACCCGGTCGATTTCTCGCGCAACAACATCTACGACGAGCTGGAGGACATACGCATTCCCCTGTGGATGCTGCAGCTGGAATACCGCTTCGGCGCGACCCAGACCTTTGACGACCTTAACTTCTCGGTCGTGTGGAACTTCGACAAGTTCCGCCCGGCGAATTTGGGGCAGGCGGGCACGCCCAACATCATCCTGGACGCGGGCTCCTTCTTCCGCGGCATGAAGAACTGCTGGGACAATGGCTGCACCGTCGCTAATTTCGCCGGTGGCAACACGGCCACCGATTTCGGCCCCGGCCAGATCGGCATCCGTCGCGCCGTGCTGCCCGAATGGGCCATCGACAACACGCAGATCGGCGCCAAGCTCGAAGGCGTCTACGGCGGCGTCGGCTTTTCGCTCAACTACCTGACCTATCTGTCGCAGCTTCCGTCCCTGCGCGGCGGCATCCCGGCGACCAATTCGTTCACCGGTGAAACAGCGGTCTGGCCGTTCCTGATCGCCTTCGATATCGCGTTTCCGCGCATCCACCTGTTTGGCGGCTCGGCCGACCTCTATTTCGATTCCATCAAATCAGTGGTCCGCGTCGAGGTCGCCTACACAACCGGCGAGGAATTCGCCAACACGGCGAGGCCCCGACTGTTCTCGGAGTCGGACGTGATCCGCTACGTCATCGGCTGGGACCGGGATACCTTCATCCCCTTCCTCAATCCGACCAAGGCGTTCCTGTTCTCGGCGCAGATCTTCGGCCAGCACATCCTCAATCACGAGCTGATCGACACACCGGGTTCCTTGGCCGGCATCCCGAGCTTCACCAAGGCCGGCATCCCCGACTGGAAGGACAACTGGATCGCCACGCTCCTGATCAAGGGCTGGTACAAGCAGAACCGGATCAGCCCCCAGATCATCGCCGCCTACGACTTCCGCGCCAAGGCCGCGGCCATCGCGCCGTCGGTGGACTGGCTGATCAGCGATGCCTGGCGGCTCGTCATCGGCGCCAATTTCAAGGTCGGCAAGGGCGCACGCACCTTCGACGACTGCCGCTCGTGCAATCCGTTCCCGCCGTTCACGGCCACGCCGCTGCACGCCGATGCGTTCATGCCGGGCTCGGTCGGCCTGGCGGGGCTGGAGCCGCTCGGCCGCTTCCGCGCCGGGCCCATCGGCATGGCCCAAAAGGAAGACGAGATCCAGATCTCGCTCCGCTACCGCTTTTAAGAGACAAGGAATCGTGACAATGAAAAGCAAGCTTTCCATCGCGCTCGCAGCCACCACCGCCCTCGTCGCCGCCACGGTTGCGGCGCCGGCGGCCGACCTGGAGGATGTGGAGAACTCCTTCTATCCCTATCGGGAGACGACCCCCTCCTATCCCGGCCTTTCGGCGGGCATGACCCTGAACGCCGGTAATGTGGAGCAGTTCCGGGAGGTTCTGGACCCGGCGCTCTTTGACCACATCAAGGACGGCTGGGTCGAGATCGTGGTCGGCGAGACCACGTCCTTCGACCTGCATCCCAACTATGTGGAGGCCACGCGCAAGCATCTGAACGCCACCACGCTGGGCGATACGCCTGGCGAGATCAACGGTTTCATCGCCGGCCGGCCGTTCCCGGAGGAGCCGGATGCGGCTGATCCCCGGGCCGGCGAGAAGCTCGCCTGGAACTACAAGTATGGCTACAACTGGGGCGACAATGCCGCGATCTATCCGTTCTACTGGAAGTTCCGCGACATGGAGTCCGGCAAGCTCGAGCGTACGATCAAGTTCAATTTCCACTTCCTGAACTTCAAGCACCGCGTCAATCAGCAGCCGCTGCCCGAGTTCGAGAACAACCCCAGCGACATCTTCCGCGGCATCTATGTGCGCGTGTTGGAGCCCTTTGACGTGCGCAACACGCAGCTCTTGATCCTGCGCTATGAAGACGACCTCAAGCGCGACGACGCCTGGCTCTATCTCGGCTTTCAGCGGCGGGTACGGCGGCTGGCCACCGGGCAGGTGACCGACGCCTTCCTCGGCACCGACCTCATGATCGAGGACTTCGAGGGCTACAACAACCGCATCTCCGACATGAACTGGACCTATAAGGAGACCAAGAACGTCCTCCTGCCTTTCTACAACCACAACGCCCTTGAGCTGACCGAAGACCACAAGGAGGCGGACGGCTACCAATTCGTCGATTTCTACGGCAGAGGCAACTGCTTCCCCAAGATCACCTGGCAGCTTAGGAAGGTCTATGTGCTGGAGGCCGCGCCGGTGGACAAGAACCACCCGATCTCGAAGCGCATCTTCCATGTCGACGCGCAGACCTTCACCCTGCCCAGGACGCTGATCTACGACCGGAAGGGCGATCTTTGGAAGTCCTGGACCATCGGCCAGGCGCATCCTGAGCATCACGACGATGTCAATGCCGGCTCCGGCGTCGCCATCGACGACTCTTTCTCCATGATCGACGTCCAGGCCCAGCACTGCACCACCGGCCAGTTCAAGGGTCAGGTGGTCACCGAGCTGAACCCCCGGAGCCTGTTCACGGTCCAGAACATGCGCTCCACGGGCCGGTAGCGGCGTTAAGCCAGCCGAGGTGACGACCATGGAACCCGCCGAGCTGAAGGTCTTCTTCAACTTCAGGAGCCCCTATTGCTACCTGGCCTCGAAGAGCATGTTTTCGCTTCTCGAGGAGTTCCATGTCACTCTCGTCTGGCGTCCCTTGGGTGGTTGGACCGGCCGCTCGGCGCCGGAGCGTGCCAAGGTCAAGATGCCGCTGTCGCGGCAAGACGTCGGCCGCTGGTGCCGCAAGCTCGGCATTCCGTTTACGCCGCCGCCGGTGACCACCGAGCCGACCCGCGCCGGCGCCGGCTCCTTCCTCGCGGAAGAGAAGGGCGTGCTGCCGGCCTATGTCGTGGAGACGATGCGGGCCGAGTGGGCCGAGGGCCGCGACATTTCCCAGGACGATGTGCTCGCCGACGTGGCCGAACGCTGTGGTCTGGACGCAGCCGCGCTGCTCGCCGCCGCCGACGCTGCGGCCAACCACGCCCGATTGGAGCAATATTGGGAAGAGGCCCAGACCGTCGGCGTCTTCGGCGTCCCCACCTTCGTCATCGGCGAGGAGGTATTCTGGGGCAACGACCGCATCGATTTCGTGCGCGACCACCTCCGCGAGATGCGGCTCGCGCGCCTATGATCACGCTCTACCACCGTGCCGACTGCCCGTTTTGCTGGAAGGTCCGAATCGCGCTCCACGAGCTCGACGTTCCCTACAAGGAGATCGAGATCAAGCTCGGCGAGAAACACGCGGATGTCCTGGCGCTCAGCCCCAAGGGCACGGTGCCGGTGATGGTGGACGGCGATCTCGTGATCTGGGAATCGTCCATCATCCTCGAATATCTTGAAGACGATCACCACGCCAAGCGGCTGCTCCCGAGTAAGGCCGAGGAGCGGGCGCTGGTCCGCTCGCTCCACTACTATTCGGACGCCATTGTCGGGCCCGCCATCCGCGACCTGATCTTCGAGAAGCGCAGCAAGCCGAAGAAGGGCTGGGACAAGGCGGTGATTGCCGACAGCGACAAGCGCTGGCGTCGCCGGCTGACGGAGCTGGAGGCGAAGCTGAACGAAAACGACCGGTTCGCCGCCGCCTTCAGCTTTGCCGACTGCGCGCTGTTGCCGCGTTTCGGCCTGGCCGACCACTACGGCGCCGGCGTCGACAAGCGCCATCCCGGGCTGCTCGCCTGGTACCAGACCATGCGCCGCCGACCGTCCTTCCGGGCGACCGAGCCGCCGCGCCCGGAACTCCGCTGAGGCCGGCCATGGGAATCTCATCAAATGCTGCAGTCATGAATGACGGTCGCGCCGCGCAATTTGATCATTTGGTGAAGCGTCCGTGCGTGCCGCACCGCGCTCGCGCGGCCTCCGGCCCGGAAATCCGGGGAAATCTGTCGCCGACCGAAGAGAATCCGAAAGTTGGCACGGTCATTGCTAAGCGAAAGACAGACGCAAAGAAAAACAACCGAGCAGTGGATGCCATGAAAGGGGAGACGGATTTCACCGAGGCCGATATTCCGCCGGGGCGGAACTGCGTTCGCGTCTTCGGCGTCAAGCGCGACCTCTTCGTGGAGTTCGACTTCATCGCCGGCGACCCGACCTTGCAAGTGGAACTGGTGTTGCCGTTCCCGGCCTTTCAGGAATTCTGCTCCATAAACGACGTAAAGGCGCTGCCGGTCGCCGAGGAGGCCGAGGCCGCCTACGAGCGCCTGTGCTGGCGCTTCGGCGCCAGGCCCGGCCGGCCCGACGACGTCCTGGCGCGCTGAGAGAGGAAGGGAAAGCGACGTGTCGCTCGATATCAAAACCTCGGTCTACAAGCCGAACCGTCAGACCTACGCAAACGTGGCCGCCCGGCTCGGCGAAGACCGCCCCGCCTCGCGCTACGAGGAAGCCACCTTCGATCTGCAGCAGACCGAGAACTTCCACTACCGGCCGACCTGGGACCCGGAGCGCGAGCTGTTCGATACCCGTCGTACCGCGGTCAAGATGGCCGACTGGTACGCCTTCAGGGACCCGCGCCAATTCTATTACGGCACCTACACCATCGCCCGGAACCGGCTGATGGACGCCTGCGAGACCAATTTCGCCTTCGTGCAGAAGAAGGGGCTCTTGAGCACCATCGAACAGCCCTGGCTCGACAAGGTGCAGAAGTTCCTCATGCCGCTGCGCCACTACGAGTGGGGCGCGAACATGAACAACATCAATATCAGCCATGTCGGCTACGGCACCGCGGTCACCCAATGCGCCGCCTTCGCCGCCATGGACCGGCTCGGCATCGCGCAGATCATCAGCCGCATCGGCCTGGCGCTGGACGGCAGCACCGGCGAGCGGCTGAAGCCGACCCGCGAGGACTGGACGCAGGACAAGCTGTGGCAGGGCCTGCGCCACGTGATGGAAGATAGCTTCGTGCTCGACGACTGGTTCGAGCAGCTCGTGGCGCAAAACGTGGTCATGGACGGCTTCGTCTACCCGCTCACCTATGATCATTTTGACGACGAGGGACTGAAATACGGCGCCACCGCGCTCTCCATGCTCACCGAGTTCATGAGCGACTGGTACGCCGATCACCTGCGCTGGACCGACGCGCTCGTCAAGGCCGCCGCCGCCGAATCCGAAGACAACAAGGCGCTCCTGGAAAGCTGGCTTGCGCAGTGGGCCGGCCGGGTGCGCGAAGCCGTCGGCCCGCTGGCGGCGTTCGTGCTCGGCGACGCGGGCGGCGAGGCGGTCGCGGCGGTAGAGCAAGGCTTGACACAGCGGCTCGAGAAGATCGGGCTCACGCTCGCTTAAGGGGACACACCATGGTGCAGAACGTTTCCATCACCTTGCAGAACACCGACGACGCGCGGCCCATCATCGAGGCCATCCAAGAGGACAATCCCGAGGCCGTGATCAACGCCTATCCGGCCATGGTCAAGATCGACGCGCCGGGCCGGCTCGTGGTTCGCCAGGACACGGTGGAAGAAAAGCTCGGCCGCGATTGGGACGTGCAGGAACTCCACCTCAGCCTCATCAGCCTCGCCGGCGAGGTCGACGAGGAAGACGAGTATTTCGCGCTCGAATGGAAACCGTAAGGAGCCGACCATGAACAAGCCGGTCAGAATCAAGAAGCTGGGGCTGAAAGACCGCTACGCCCTGATGACCCGCGGGCTCGATTGGGAGACCACCTACCAGCCCATGGACAAGGTGTTCCCCTATGACCGCTACGAGGGCATCAAGATCCACGATTGGGAGGCCTGGGAAGACCCGTTCCGGCTCACCATGGACGCCTACTGGAAATACCAGTCGGAAAAGGAGCGCAAGCTCTACGCGGTGATCGACAGTTTCGCCCAGAACAACGGCCAGCTCGGCCTGACGGAAGCGCGCTACATCAACGCGGTGAAGATCTTCCTGACCGGCGTGTCGCCCCTGGAATACGCGGCCCATCGCGGCTTTGCCTATGC
>JAKSBY010000526.1 GCA_022360855.1 Sphingomonadales bacterium
GCAAAATACAAAGCCTTCATCGAAAACGGAAAAAAACCAATCGTCGCCCTCATCGCATGCGCCAGAAAACTCATCACTATCATCAACGCAAAAATCAGAGACGCCATATACAAAACTCAAAATCAACTGAGTTGATGACGGAGAAGCTCTCTGCTAATTCTGCGCCTCGGTGTCGGTGATGGTGACCGAAGTCTCGTTGAGTGCGGTGCGGCGGTGGTCGAGGATGGCGGTTTCCACACTCTCCAGTTCGGTGCAGCCGTCCGTCTGGCACAGTCGCTTGAGCTTGGCCAGGTTCTTTTCCGCCTTTTCCAGGCTGTCTTTCTTGAGGAAGGCGAGCGCCTGGCGCTCCAGCGCCGAGAGGTGGTTGGGCTCCAGGGAAAGCGTCAGCCGGTAGTATTTCAGACCCGTGCCGACGCGGCCCTCGGCCTCGTGCAGCTTGGCGAGTGCGAAGAAGGCGTCGACATTCTTCGGGTTGGCGGCGAGCGCCTGCTCATAGAGCCGCTTGGCGCCGTCGGCGTCGTCCTGGATCTGGGCGTAGTCGCCGGCCTTGACCAGATCGGCCGAAACCTCCTTGTATTTGTCGGCGACATCGGCGCGCGCGGCGCCGCCGAAGATCAGCGCCATCGCCAGGGCCGCGAGATAAAGCGTGCGCAACATGGGAAACGAACTCCTGCTGACGTGTTGATTATGCCATATTATGGTGTTGCGCCGGTTAACGCTCAAGCGATTGTTCGCGCGGCACCATTTCGGCCAGTCTACCCGCAATTATGGCGCCTTCAGGACGGCGACGAAGAATCCGTCAGTCTGGTGGCGCGCCGGCGTCAGTTGCAAAGCTTCAGGATACGGCGCCGGGCCGCTTTCGAGCGGCGCCGGGCAGAGCGGCCCGGTGTCGAGCAACGTCCAGCCCTCCGTCTGCCCGAGAAACGCGGCGACGACATCGTCATTCTCTTCGGCTAGGATCGAGCAGGTCATGTAGACCAGCCGCCCGCCGGGCCTGGTGGCCGCCGCGCCCTCCCGCAGAAGCTCCAACTGCCGCGCCTGGTGATTAGCGAGGGCGTCGGGCGCGAGCCGCCACTTCAGGTCCGGATGGCGCCGCCAGGTGCCGGAGCCCGAGCAGGGCGCATCGACGACGACCCGGTCCATGGCGCCGGCAAGTTTGCCGAGCATGCGGGCGCGCTTGTCGCCGGATGAGGGCAGCCGGCGGATCTGGATGTTGCGGGC
>JAKSBY010000209.1 GCA_022360855.1 Sphingomonadales bacterium
GTCGGCGCCGTCATCGGAAAGGGCGCGGCATGATCGCCTTTGCCCGATCCGATCGCAGCCTGCTCGCCCGCTGGTGGTGGACCGTCGACCGTTGGACCCTGCTGACCGTCGTCATGCTGATCGGCGTCGGCCTGATCCTGATCCTCGCGGCCAGCCCCGGCATGGCCGCGCGCTTCAACCTGTCGAGCTTTCACTTCGGGTTGCGGCAGGCGCTGTTCCTGGTTCCGGCCCTGGCGCTTTTGATCGGCATCTCCCTGTTGGAGCCGATCTGGATCCGCCGCTTCGCCGTGCTGCTGCTGCCGGCCGCTGCGCTGCTCATGCTCGTGACCTTGCTCCTGGATATCAAGATGAACGGCGCCGCCCGCTGGATCCCGCTCGGGCCGTTCACTCTACAGCCGTCGGAATTCGTCAAGCCCGCCTTCGCCGTGGTCGCCGCCTGGCTGATCGCGACCGAGCTGCGCTCGCCGGGATTCCCCGGCCGCAAGCTGGTCGCCGCGATCTACCTCCTCCTCGTCGCCATGCTTCTGGCCCAGCCCGATTTCGGTCAGGCGGTGCTGATTTCGGTGGTCTGGGCGGCACAGATCTTCATCGCCGGGCTGCCGATCCTGTGGCTGGCCGGCTTGGCTGCGGCGGGACTTGCCGGGATCACGGTGGCTTACTTCACGATGCCGCATGTGGCGAGCCGCATCGACCGCTTCATCGACCCGGCTTCCGGCGATACGGGGCAGATCGACCGCGCGCTGAATGCCTTTCGCTCCGGTGGCGTGTTCGGACGCGGGCCCGGCGAGGGCGCCGTCAAGCAGCACCTCCCGGACGCCCATACCGACTATATCTTCGCGGTCGCCGGCGAGGAATTCGGCGCCTTCGCCTGCCTCGCCATCCTGGCGGCCTTCGCCGTCATCGTGGTGCGCGGCATGGCGCGCCTGATGCATGAGGAAGACCCTTTCGCCTTCCTCGCGGTAGCCGGTCTCTTGATCCTGTTCGGGCTGCAGGCGGTGATCAATATCGGCGTCAACCTCGCGCTCCTGCCGTCCAAGGGTATGACCCTGCCGTTCATCTCCTATGGCGGCTCGTCGCTCTTGGCGCTTGCCATCACCATGGGCATGGTGCTCGGGCTGACCCGCGGCAACCGCTTCCTTAGCCGCTCCGGTGGGTTGGCCGTGCGGGGGGCTCGCCAATGACCCCGATGGACCGCGAGGCGCCGTTGATCATGCTCGCGGCCGGCGGCACCGGCGGCCACATGATCCCCGCCCATGCGCTGGCCGAGGA
>JAKSBY010000660.1 GCA_022360855.1 Sphingomonadales bacterium
GGCTCCGAACGCATGGACTGGGCCGCGGGCTTCGTCTGGCCCGCCATCGGCCGCGTCTCCGGCGTCTACGGGTCGCAGCGTATTCTCAACGGCGAGCCGCGTTTTCCCCATTATGGGCTCGATGTCGCCGCGCCCACGGGCGCGCCCGTCGTGGCGCCCAATTCCGGCAGGGTCGTCCTTGCCGAGCCCGACTTCCTGCTCGAGGGCGGCATCGTCATCATCGACCACGGCTTCGGCGTCACCTCGACCCTGTTTCATCTCTCCTCGGTCGATGTCGCCGTTGGCCAGGAGGTCGCCCGCGGCCAAAGAATCGGCGCCGTCGGCGCTACCGGCCGCGCCTCCGGCCCGCATGTGGACTGGCGGGTCAACTGGAATAAGGTGCGGCTCGACCCCGAGCTTTTGATCGGCCCCATGCCGGCGGAGGAGTGACATTGAGACCACGTGTAATTGGCGCCGCGCTGGCGGTGCTTATCGCAATGACCGGCTGGGCCGCGGCCCAGGAGAAGCGAATCGAAATTGATGCGGATATCGCGCTTCTGTCCGACTATATCGAGCGCGGCGTCTCGCAATCCGACGAAGACCCCGCCATCCAGGGCGGGGTGATCCTGACCGATAAGTCAGGGTTTTACGGCGGCCTCGGCGTCTCGTCGCTCAATGACGTTCTCGGTAACGATGCCGAGCTCGAGGGCTATGCCGGCTACGGTACGCAGATCGGCGCCTATTTCGTCGACGTCTCGGTGGGCTACACCGGGCTCTTCGGCAACGGCAATTCCTCCGGCTTTTTCGAGGTTTCAGGTGTCGTCAACCGCGACTTCGGCCTGGCCAACCTGACCGGCGGGCTGTCCTTCGCGCCGGGCGGGCGCCGTCTGCCCGGCACCGACAATACCTTCTACGGCTATCTGGATGCGGATATTCCGGTGCCGACGGTGCCCTGGCTCTCGATAGCGTTGCATGGCGGCTACGAGACCGGCGATGGCCAACGGGACCGTTGGGACTGGTCCATGGGGCTCGCGGCCTACTGGAAGGACATCGAATTCGGCGTCACCTATCACGACACGAATTCCGGCGCGCCCAATGCCGACGCCCGCGCCGTCTTCTCGATCCGGCTATTTTTCTGAGCGCTTCCGCTTTTCCTGCGCGCGCCATTGGTCCAGCGCCGGACGGACGCGCGCGAGGACCGGCGCAACCAGGGGCCGCGAACAGGCGATGACGTTGCGGTGTACCGGCTTCTTGCGGTTGTAGACGAATGCCGTGCCGTCGGAATCGGCGGCCGCGCCCCCGGCCTCGGTGACAATGAGGTCAGCCGCGGCAATGTCCCAGTCGCTCTTCGGGCGCACCGAGACCACGATATCGTGGCTCCCCGCGGCGACCAGCGCCATGCGCAGCGCGATGGAATTGACCTGGGCGTAGTTCATGCGCGGCCAAGGTACGGGCCAGTACTTCTCCGACGAAAAGAAGTGGCGGTAGCCGAGCATGCGGGCGCCCTCCAGCTCGGCACGCGGCGTAATCGCAAGGCGCTTGTCGCCCAGGAAGGCGCCGCCGCCAAGGCGCGCGGCGAAGAGAGCATCCGTCACCGGGTTGAATACAACGCCCAGTACAGGGTGGCCGTCTTCAACGAGCGCGGCGGAGACGGCAAACTCGGGACGCCGGTTGACGAAGGCCCGCGTACCGTCGATGGGATCGACCATCCAGACTCTGCGGCAGGCGAGCCGGGCAGGGTCATCGGCGCTTTCCTCGGACAGCCAACCATAGTCCGGCCGCGCCTCCCTTAACGCCTCTTCAAGCAGGCGGTCGACCGCAAGGTCAGCCTCGGTCACGGGATCGTTCCTGCCCTTCTCCCAGGCTTTGAAGTCGCTCTCGAAATATGTGAGCGCGAGCGCGCCGGCGCGGGCGACGGCGGACTTCAGGAGCTCAAAATCCGCCTGCCGCCCGTCCGCGCTCGACGCGGCGCTCAAGACCCAGCCACCATCATGCCGTCGATCCTGACAGTCGGCGCATTGGTGCCGTAGCGGAACTCGAGATCGCTGGCCGGGGTCAGGTTGAGGAACATGTCCCTGAGATTGCCGGCGATGGTCACCTCGCTGACCGGGTAGGCGATTTCGCCTCTTTCGATCCAGAAGCCGGCAGCGCCGCGGCTGTAGTCGCCGGTCACCGGGTTGACTCCCATGCCGATCAGCTCGGTCACGAGGAAGCCCGCGTCGACGGCCCCGATGAGGGCGTCCCGGCTTACCGCCCCGGGCGTCATATAGAGATTGGTCGTCGCCGGGCTCGGCGGCCCGCCAGTGCCGCGCGAGGCCCTACCGTTGGAGGCGAGGCCGAGCTGGCGGGCGGCGGCGCAGTCGAGGACCCAAGACTTCAAATATCCGCCCTTGACGATCTCCAGGCTCGCGCCGGCCAGCCCCTCGCCATCGAAGGGCTTGGAGCGCAGGCCACGCTTTCGTACGGGATCGTCCACCACCGAAACGCCCTCGGCGAAGATCCGTTCGCCCATGCTGTCTTTCAGGAAGCTGGTGCCACGGGCGATGGCCTGGCCGTTGACGGCGCCGGCGAGGTGGCCGAGCAGGCTCTTGCCGACGCGAGGGTCGTAGAGCACCGGCACCTGCCGGCTGGCGAGCTTTCGGGCCCCGAGCCGGGCCACCGCGCGCCACCCCGCCCGCGCGCCGATCGCCGGCGCCTGCTCCATGTCCTCCAGGTAGCGGGCCGACGACATGGCGTAGTCGCGCTCCATGGCATCGCCCGCGCCGGCCAGCACGGTGGCCGAGGCCGAGACGCTCGAGCTCCGATACGTGCCGGCGAACCCGGTGCTGGTGGCCAGGTTCACGGTGGCGGCGGAATGACCGGCGCCGGCGCCTTCGGAATTGGTGACCCCGTCGACCGCCCGCGCAGCGTCTTCCGCCGCCCGCGCGATCTCCACCAACGCCTCTTCGGACGGCGCAACCGGATCACAGATGTCGGGGTCGGCAAAGGGCGCCGAAGCCAGGCTGCCCGGCTCCGCAAGCCCGGCATAGGGATCGTCCGGTGCCGCCTTGGCCATGGCAACGGCGCGCTCGATCAGCGCCGCCACCGCGTCCTTGCTGAAGTCGGAAGAGGATGCGATCGCCTGCTTCTTGCCGACGAAGACGCGCAGCCCCAGATCCTGCGCATCGGAGCCGTTGACGCCTTCGAGCGCGCCCAAACGATAGGCAACCGACCGCGACTGGCCGGTGAACATCACTGCATCGGCCGTGTCGGCGCCCGCCTTAAGCGCGCGGGCAATAACATCGGTAAGGAGATCGAGATCGGCTTTTGGCTGGCTTTCGCCTGACATGAACAGTCCTCTGGCCCGGTACTCAGGCGCGCAAATTGGTCGCCTTTATAGGCAGTCGGGTGGGGGGCGGCTAGGCGTTTCGGAAAAGGAGTCGGAAAATCTTACAACC
>JAKSBY010000062.1 GCA_022360855.1 Sphingomonadales bacterium
GATCGATGAGCCCGGCCAGGTCTTCCTGCTTCAGCCGCCGATGCTTGCGAAGGGCGCGGACGCGAAAGCCGAGGCGGCGGCTTGCGTTCGTGTCGGGGTCCAGAACTCCGTTCGTCGTGAGCCCAGTCGAAGGATGAACGGCCGCCTGGGCTTCGACAAGCTCAGCCCGAACGGAATTAGGCGTCTGTTCCGGGTTTCTAGGATTAGGTGCAGGTATGCTATGGGATGGATTAGCCATGCCAATCTCCTTCAAAGGTTGGTGTGGTCAGGGCTTCGTGGGTGTGTCAGCACCTGCGGAGCCCGTTTAGATAGCGTCGTAATAGAATTTTAATAGCGTTTTTAGATGCTTTCGGTCAAGAGAAATCTGAGAGTTTGACGCCAATTGTGGCGTCCGCTTATATCCTGCCATGATCACAGCGGATCAATGCCGCGCGGCGCGCGCACTCCTCAGATGGACGCAGAAGGAATTGGCCGTCCGGTCAGGTATCGGTGCCCTTGCCATCCGCAAGTTCGAAACCGGCAAGACCTCACCCCACCACGCCACCCTCAAACTCCTCCGCGACACCTTCGAAGCCGCCGGCATCGAATTCCTGAGCCGCGACGGTCAGGGCGTCGGTGTGCAGTTCAGGGCGGGCCGCAGGGAGACCTGACGGCCATCTCCTTCCGACGGCCATCCTCTAATATCCGTCACCCAACTTGCCGGTCTGGACCAGGGGGCGCGGAGCAGCGCCTACTTGACAATGTCCGTGGCATCCGCAGGCTGGCGGGCGCGGCGGGACAGTGAGGAGGCGGCGCGCTGACGGGATTGCCTTTCAGATGGATGTGCAGGGCGGCGGCCTGGATGGTTTGCGTCCTGCTGGCGGCGCCCGCCGACGCCCAACTCCTGCTCAAGAAGGAGTCGGTTTACAACTCCATCTTTGTCTACAAGGAAGGGCCGTATCGGGTCCTCAAATTCGGCCACAAGCGCAAGCATTACCGGGAATCCATCTACAATCCGTCGGACCCGACCGAGCTGCCGGCCCCCTACACACAATACACGACCGCCGGCCTGGCCTATGCCGCCAAGCTGGAACGCGCCGCGACGGTCGGCATGGGCGGCGGGCGGATCACCTGGTATCTCACCCACTACCTCCCGGACCTGAGGGCCACGGGCGTCGAGCTGGACCCCGAAATCGTCAGGATCGCCGACCGCTATTTCGACGTCCGTCCGACCGGGCGCATCGATATCGCCACCCGCGATGGCCGCATCTTCATGCGCAGAACCGAGGAGACCTACGATTTCATCGTCGTCGATGCCTATCGCGGGCATTTCGTGCCCTTCCACCTGTTGACCCGGGAGTTCTACGAACTCCTCGAAAGGCGTCTCGAGCCGGGCGGCGTCGTGGTGCAGAACATCGCGCCCAGGACCATGCTGTTCGACCACGCGCTGGCCACCATCAGCGCGGTCTTCGACACGGTCGATCTCTACAAGGCGCGCAACAACATCGTCGCCATCGCCCATAACGGGCCGCGCCGGTCCATCGAGGCATTGGTGGCGGCGGCCGAGCCGCTGCAGGCGCGCTTCGGCTTTCGCTACAGCCTGCCGGACATGGTGCGCGAGCGCCTGGTCACGCCCGAGCGGGACCCGGACAAGGTGCTGACCGACGATTTCGCGCCGGCCAACTATCTCAAATCCGTCGAGGCCCATAACCGCAAATGGAAACGGGAGCGATGAGCCCGGACCGGCGGGGCCCGCGTTCCGGGGCACTCCTGATTTTTCTCGCCACGATCTACGCGAACGCCTTCCTGCTCGGCGCCATCATCATGGGCTATGAGATGCTCGGTAGCCGCTATCTCTCGCCCTATTTCGGCGGCGATATCTTCACCTGGGGCGCGCTGATCTCCACCGTGCTCCTGTCGATGATGATCGGCGCCTTCGCCGGCGGCCATCTCGCCGACCGATTTCCCTCCACCGTGCTGCTCGGCTGCCTTGTCGGGCTCGCCAGCGTGTTTTTCTTCCTGCTGCCGACCATCGCGGACGGGCTCTTCTCGGTGCTCAGCGACGCCATCCAGAACGAGCGGGTCGGCGTTCTCGTCTCGGCCTTTCTGATCAACATCATTCCGGTGACCGTGCTCGGGGTCTATATGCCTTTCGCGGTGCGGCTGATGATCCGCTCCGCCGCCGGAACCGGGCGGCTGGTCGGCTCGGTCAGCGCCGTCTCCACCTTCGGCAGTATCGTCGGCACGCTGGTGACGACCTTTTTGCTTGTGCCGTCCATCGGCTCCCGTGACATTACCACCCTGTTCGGCATCATTGCGGTGGCCTCCGCCCTATCGCTCATTGCCTTGAGATGGATCTGGCATGACCCGCAGCATGCTTAGAGCACTTGCTCTGATCCTGGGAGCGTCTTTGGCGAGCGCCTCAGGGGCTTCCGACCGGCTCCCGGCCGTCTATCCCGAGGGCCCGCTGATTGTGGGCGAGACCGTCCTGTTCGCCGACATGAGAGAGGACGCGGTCGTCGCCTGGGCGGGCGAGGGGCGCCGGACTTTCTACGAAAGCAAAGGCTGCGGACCGACGGCGGTGGCGCCCTATGGCGAGGGCTACGTCGTACTCTGCCACCGGGCGGACGAAATCCACGCGGTTTCCAGGGAAGGGCACTTTATCGGCCGCTTCCGCAAAGACACCGACGGCCGGACCTTCGACAACCCCAACGATGCGTCGGCGGATGCCGACGGCGGCGTCTATTTCAGCGCTTCGGGCCCCTTCAGGAATACAAGGCGACGC
>JAKSBY010000188.1 GCA_022360855.1 Sphingomonadales bacterium
CCGGCCTTGGCCATGGCGGCGATGCCGACATCGGAGACGTATTCCAGGTGATCCGCCGAAAGGGCCGAGAATTGTGCCGCCAGGGCGCCGCCGCCCGAGTCCGAAAGCTGATCCGCATGCAGCCGGAGCGGCAGGCCCAGATCTTCGGCCGCCGCGAAATACCGGGCCACCTCGGCCGCGGAAAAGGCGATCGGCTCGAGATAGGCGTCCGCCGCGTCGGCCAGCCCTTCATCGGCGATGGCCGGCAGCATCTCGCGGCACACCATGTCGACATAGCCGTCCGCAAGGCCGGCGAATTCCGGCGGCACGCTGTGCAGGCCGAGAAACGACGTCACGACGTCGATATCGAAAGCTTCGCCGAGCTTGCGCGCGACGCGGAGCATCTTGACCTCGCTTGCGGTGTCGAGGCCGTAGCCGGATTTGACCTCGACCGTCGTCACCCCTTCAGCGATGAGCCGGCCGAGCCGCCGGGCGCCGGCGTCGAACAGCTCGCCTTCAGAGGCCGCACGGGTCGCCCGCACCGTGGCCAGGATGCCGCCACCCTCCCGCGCGATATCCTCGTAAGATTCGCCCTTCTGCCGCCGCTCCCACTCGTCGGCACGGCTGCCGCCATAGACAATGTGGGTGTGACAGTCGATCAGGCCCGGCGTGATCCAGGCGCCGGCGGCGTCGACGACCTTGCGGGCGCAGCTCTCGGGGCTCGACGGCAGGTCATTTGCATCGCCGACCCAGGCGATACGTTTGCCACGGACTGCAATCGCGCCATCGTCAATCGTGCCATAGGGCGCCGGCCCGGCCATGGTGGCGAGCCGCGCGTTAACCCAGATCCGATCCCATTTGGGCTTTGCCATGTACCTAATTGGTCAGAACTGCACGCGCTTTGTAAAGCCGCCATCGACGATGAGATTTGTGCCGGTGACCCAGCCGGCCGCCGGGCTCGCCAGAAAAGCGACGCAAGCGGCGACTTCCTCAGGCGTCCCGAGCCGGCCCGCCGGATGCGCCGCCGCCACGGCCTGATACTGCTCGGGCATGGAATTCTGCGCATCCTCCCAGAAGCCGCCTTTGCAGAGAATCGGGCCCGGGGAAACCGCATTGACCCGAATGCCGGCTGCCGCCGCGGCCTGGCCGAGCTGCTTGGCATAGGTCAAAAGCGCCGCCTTCATGGCATTATAGGCCTGCGGCGCGGCGAAGGTCTCCAGGGCCGCGATCGACGAGATGACGACGATCGACCCGCCGCCGCCCTCGGCCATGGGCGTGATCACCGCCTCGGCGCCGCGGACCGTGCCCATCACGTCGACCTCGAAATTCGCCACCCAGCTGGCCTCGCCTTCCATGCCACCGCCGGCGGAAACGTTGGCGACGAAGATATCGACGCCGCCGAGCGTGGTGACGGCCTCGCCGAGCCAGCTCCGGTAGGCGGCACCGTCGGCCACGTCGCAAATCGCGCCCGCAGCTTCAACGCCGGCGCCCTTGAGCGCGGCCTCGGTCTCGGCCACCTGGGCTGCGTTGCGCGCGCAAAAGGCGATGTCGGCGCCCTCGCGGGCCAGGAGATCGGCGACCGCGCGGCCGATGCCGCGGGAAGCGCCGGTAACGATAGCTTTCTTGCCGTTGAGCTGAAGATCCATGGCCTGCCCTCAATTGCTGCGGACAGGCTAGAAGCCTATGGTTAACAGACCTTAAGCGACCGCCTCGACCATGGCCTCCGCGCCCTGCCTGAGCGCCATGGCCGTGGCGCCGACGCCGATCGCCAATGCCGCGGTCCAGGCAATGCCGCCGGCGACCGGCAACAGCCCGACCACCCAAAGCGCGACCAGGAAGACGGCGAGATAGCCGAGCAGCAGGAGGCGGCCGGCCGGCGCGCCAGAAGTATGCCGCCGCGCCAGATTATCCGCCGCCGCCAGACCGCAGAACGGGATACCGACGAAGAGCGCCGCGAGATAGAGCGCCACGCCCACGAGCGCGAAGGGAATGCCGATTACCAGCACAACAAGGAAAAACAGGAGCGCCGGCACGGCGAAGATGAAGAGCACGCCTAAGCCCAGGCTCGCCAGCGGCCGGCGCCGCACCTCGCGGCCCACCCGGCCGGTAAGGGACGGCGTCAGGAATGAGAGCACGGTGCCGATCAGGAACAGATAGACCAGCGGCAACACGGACGCGGCAAAGCTGAGCCGCTGGAACCGCTCGGTCACCGCGGTCACGCTGAGCCGTGGGATGTGGGTCACCTCGCCGGTCACGACAGCGCCCTCGGCAATGGCCGGCGGCTCGGGGCCGCGGTGGACCAGATTGCCTTCGATCCGCGCCGTGGGCGAGAGTTTCAGTGCGTTGGCGTTGACCTCCACGTCGCCGCCGACGGCGCCGGCGATGGTCGCGTCGGCGGCCGCCATCCTGAGGCCGCCGCCGATATCGCCGACGATCCGCACAAAGCCGCCGGCTAGCCAGACGCCCTCTTCGATCACCGCATCACGGTCGAGCTCAAAGATACCGCTGGCGATCATCGCCTTGCCGCGCACGCGGCCCTCGATCGTGGTCGTGCCGCCGGCCAGCACCAGATTATCGCCGATTTCGCCGCGGATGCGGTGGCTGCCCGCCGCGCCGAGAAAATCCCGGCCGATGACGGCGTCGGTCTTGAGCGTGCCCCCGGCCACGACCAGGAGATCGGCGATGCGCCCACGCACATCCAGCCACCCGCCGGCGGCGAAGACGTCTCCTGCGACCGTGGCGTCGATATCGACCGACTCGCCTGCGGCAAAAACATCGTCCGCCGCCTCGCCGCGCAGCACGAACCCGCCCGCAGGGGCACTTTCCTCCTCATCGCTTTGCGCCAAGGCCGGCACCGCCGCCAGCCAGGTTACCGCAAAAAGCACGAAGAGCCGCCGCATCGCTTGACCTCCCCTAAAACCGGACGCGCCACAATAACGCAAAGCCGCAAAAAGGCAGCGCCGAAATTCGAAGCTTAACCGGCGGACCGATCGCGGCTAAGCTTGCCCCATGTTCCATGCCTTCTTCTCGGAGCTGCGTTCCGCCGGGGTGCCGGCGACGATCAAGGAGTATCTGATGCTCCTGGATGCGCTGAAGCACGACCTGGCCGGGCGCAATGTGGAGGATTTCTACTATCTCTCCCGCTCGGCGCTGGTGAAGGACGAGAAGAATCTCGACAAGTTCGACCGGGTCTTTGGCCATGTGTTCAAGGGCATCGAGAGCGACTTCGGCGAGGAGACCGTCGAGGTCCCCGAGGAATGGCTGAAGAAGCTGGCGGAGCTCTATCTCTCGGAAGAGGAGATGGAGAAGATCAAGGCGCTCGGCGACTGGGACGAGATCATGGCGGCCCTGAAAGAGCGCCTGGCCGAGCAGGAAAAGCGCCACCAGGGCGGCTCGAAGATGATCGGCACCGCCGGCACCTCCCCTTTCGGCGCCTATGGCTACAACCCGGAGGGCGTGCGCATCGGCCAGGACAAAGGCCGGCACGGCCGCGCCATCAAGGTGTGGGACAAGCGCGAATTCAAGAATCTCGATGATTCGGTCGAGCTCGGCACGCGCAATATCAAGGTGGCGCTGCGCCGGCTGCGTCAGTTCGCCAGAGAGGGCAATCCGGAAGAGCTCGACCTGGACACGACGATCCACAAGACGGCGCATAAGGGCTATCTCGATATCCATATGCGGCCCGAGCGCCACAACGCGGTCAAGGTGCTCCTGTTCCTCGACGTGGGCGGATCCATGGACGCGCATATCCGCATTTGCGAGGAGCTGTTCTCCGCCGCGCGCACGGAGTTCAAGCACCTGGAATTCTTCTACTTCCACAACTGCCTCTACGAAAGCGTGTGGCAGGACAACCGGCGCCGCCATGCCGAGCGCATCGCCACCCTGGATGTGCTCCACACCTACCCACACGACTACAAGCTGGTCTTCGTCGGCGACGCCTCCATGAGCCCCTACGAGATCGTTTATCCCGGCGGCTCGGTGGAGCATTGGAACGACGAGGCGGGCGAGACCTGGCTCAGGCGCGCGCTCACGGTCTATCCCAAGGCCGCCTGGCTCAACCCGATCCCTGAGAAGCACTGGGACTACGGCCAGTCCATTCAGATGATCAAGACCCTGATGACCGACCGCATGTATCCCCTGACCCTCGAAGGCCTCGACAACGCCATGCGCGATCTGGCGCGGTAGCGGGGCGGAGCCGAGCCGGTCCCGGCATGACATTTCTTTGGCTCATAGCGGCATTCTTCCTCGTGGTCGTGGTACCCGGCGCCGCGATTACCGCGCTCCTGCAGACCCGGAAACTGACCCGAGAGACGCGCGATCTGCGCGAGGAGATCCGCTGGTTGCGCAGCCGACTGAGCCGGATTTCCGAGGCGGCGACGGACTTTGCGGATCCGCCCACGGCCGAGGAGTCGCCGGAGGCCGCGCCGGAACCGGAACCCGCGCCCGCGCCGGAGCCGTCGCCGCCTGCCGAAACCGCAGACAGACCGGGCGGCATGGAGGAAGCCTTGACCTCCAAATGGCTGGTCTGGATCGGCGGCGTCGCGCTGGCCTTGGGCGGCGGCTTTCTGGTCAAGTTCTCTATCGATCAAGGCTGGCTCGGCCCCGGAATCCGTATTGCACTTGGGCTCTTCGCCGCCGCGGCGATGGTCATCACCGGCGAATGGCTGCGCCGCCGCGAGCCGGGCCGGGAACTCGACGCAGCCGCGCCGGACTACGTGCCACCGGCCTTGTCCGCGGCCGGGGTTTTCACGGCCTATGCCAGCATCTACGCCGCCTTTGCGCTTTACGACATGCTGCTTCCCATCGTCGCCTTCGCGCTCCTGGCCGGCATCGCCTTCGCGGGCGTCGGCCTGGCGCTCCTGCACGGGCCGTTTCTGGCACTGTTGGGCCTCGCCGGCGCCTTTGTGGTGCCGCTGCTGGTCTCGACCGACAGCCCCAACGCCTGGACCCTGTTCGGCTATCTGGTCTTCGTAACCGCCGGCGGGCTCGGCGTGATCCGCTTCCGGAGCTGGTGGCGCACCGCCTGGGTGACCGTCGCCGGCACCGTCGGCTGGCCGCTACTTTGGGCGGCCACCAACTGGCAGGACGGCGATACCTGGCCGGTCGGCCTGTTCGCGCTCGCCGTCTCGGCGCTGTTCCTGTTTTGGGTCTATCCGGCCGCCGCCGCGCATGACCGCGAGGCCGATCGCCCGGCGATCCGCGTTCACAAATACGCCTTCACCATGCCGGCGCTTCTGAGCATCGTCACCGTGCTTGCCATGGGCCTCTGCCTGTTCATGATCGTCAGGCTCGATCACTATGGCCTGGCGGGCCGGGGCCTGCTCGCCGGATTCGTGGTGGTGCTGCTCTTCGCGGCCTGGCGGCAGCAGGCGCTGGAGCTGTTGGCCGGCTCGGCGGCGACCCTCACGGCGGCGGTCTTCGCCGCCTGGCACCTGCCCAAGATCGTTCGAGCCTATCCGTTCGAATTCACCGTCGATCCGGGCGAGCGCGCGGTTGCGCATATCCCGCTGGCGGTGCCCGAGGTCGTGACCTTCTTGGGCACCGGCGGGTTCTTCGCGGCGCTCTTCGCCGGCGCCGGCTTCGCGCTGATCTGGGGCGCGCGGCGGCCCGGCTTCTGGGCCAGCCTGTCGGTCGCCACTCCGCTGGCGCTGTTTGCCATCGCCTATTGGCGGGTCGAGGATTTCCAGGTAAATCTGAGCTGGGGCGCTGTTGCCCTGGTCCTGGCCGGCGCCGCGCTGTTCGCCGCCGAGCGCGTGGCGCGCTATCGTGAAGACGAAGGCTACCGGGCGGCGCTCGCCGCCTATGCGGTCGGCGTGATCGGCGCGGTCGCCTTCGCGCTCGCCACCACCTTGCGGGAGGCCTGGCTGACCGCCGCTCTGGCCGCGATGCTGCCGGCCATCGGCTGGGTACACGGCCGGCTCGGGATCAGGGGGCTCCAGACCGCCGCCATGGTCGTGGCCAGCGCAGTCCTCATCCGCCTGGTGCTCAATCCGTCGGTCTTCCAATACGGGCTTGGCGGCCCGCTGCCAGGCGTCAACTGGGTGCTGTATGGCTACGGCCTGCCGGCGCTCACCTTCTTCTTGGCAAGACGGCAGTTTGCGGTAACCGGCAACGCGCGCCTTCTCGGCCTGCTTGAGGCGGGCACGCTGGCCTTTGCCGTGCTGCTGGTCAGCTTCCAGATCCGCACGATCCTCGGCACAGGCACGAGCCTGACCGGAGCTTATGGCCTCTTGGAGCAGGGCCTGCAATCGCTGAGCTGGATGGGCTTCATCGCCGGACTCTTGGCGCTCGAGGCACGCGAGGCCCGGCCGGTGCTGGTCTGGGGCCGGCGGGTGCTGACCGCAGGCGTGCTCGTCAACCTCGCATTCTTCGGGGGACTTACCGACTTCCCCCTCTTCAACCCGGGCGTCGACGTCGGGCCGTGGCCGCTCCTCAACACGCTCCTGATCGCCTATGCCCTGCCCGGCGCGGCGGCGCTCTACCTCCGCTTCGCCGCCCAAAGGGCCGGCGCCGAGCGCACCGCCGTGATCAACGGCGTCGCCGGGCTGGTCCTCATTTTCGTCTGGCTCAATCTCGAAGTCCGCCACGCCTTCCACGGCGGCTTATTGGCTCTGACCCCGGAGGCACAGATCGGCGACGCCGAATCCTATGCCTATTCCATCGCCTGGGTCGGCTATGCCGTTCTTCTTGTCGTGATCGGCATCTGGCGCAATGTCACGGCCCTCCGCTACGCCTCGCTGGCGGTCCTCATGTTTGCCGTTCTCAAAGTCTTTGTCCTGGATATGAGCACCCTGGAAGGCATCTGGCGAGCACTCTCCTTCCTTGGGCTCGGCGCGGCGCTGGTCGGCCTTGGCTACCTTCATCGGCGCTTTGTGCTACTGGTAAAGGGGGCCTAGGATGCGCCGCAGTGTGACCATGAGCGAACGCCCGCAAGCCCACTACAGAGAGCGCTTCTACCAGCGCATCCTGGCGCTCAAGCCCAAGAGCGTGCTCGACATCGGCTGCGGCGACGGGGCCCTGGTCACGCGCCTCAAGGCGGACGGCATTGAGGCAACCGGGCTCGAGCCCGACGCCGAGACGGTTGCGGAGCTGAAAGAGGCAGGCGTCGAGGCCATTCAGGGGGTCGCGGAATCGCTGCCCCTCGACGACCGCGCCGTCGATCTCGTGGTCCATGAGTTCACCGCGCACCACCTCGCGGACTTGTCAGGGAGCTTCTTCGAGGGGCTCCGGGTTGGCCGGCACGGCGTTCTCGTTCTCGACATGTGGTACGACGAGAGCATTCCGAGCCAGCGGATCGCGCGGCGATTCGACCGCTGGTGCAAGGTGATCGACCGGCGTTACGGCATGGTGCACAACGACAACATCTCCGCCGGCGCCTTTCTCGACGCGCTGTCCCCATGGGACGGCGAACTCGATGTCGCCGTCGACCACCACTTCATTCCGCACCCGCTCGGACCCGATGAGCTTCAAACGATCGGGCAGGATCAGCTTGGACTGATTCCGGCTGACGGCGCACTGATCGGCGAGCTCGCCGAGATACTCGACGAGGCGCGCAGCATCGGCTGCACCGACGACAGCGCCATCATCGTGAGTGTGCTTCATGCAGGCCGCTGAGCATACGGAACACCGCCGTCCCCCCTTCGACAAGCTCAGGGCGAACGGCCTCGTCTAACCCGTTCGTGGTGAGCCTGTCGAACCATGAATGGGCGCTCCGACCAAAGCCTATGTGCCCGACTTCGCCGCTTGGCCGTTGCCCTTTTGGCCGTTGCCGCCGGTTCCATTGGTCGCCAAGTTCATTCCCAGCTCAACGATCTTCTGTGCCTGCGCCATGTATTCGTCACCGGCCTGGCTCGCCCATTTCTGCTGCACCTCGGCAAGCTCGTTCCAGTCTTTGCAGCCGGCAATCGACTGGCCGTATTCCATGTCGTGCTCGAGCCGCGCGGTCACGAACTCGGTTAACTCCTTCGTCAGAACGCCGACCCCGTCGATATAGGTTTGGGTCGCCGTCGCCAGCGCCTGAACGAGATTGCCATTGGCCGATGCCAGAATTGCCGCCTGGCTGCTTGTCGCCGTGTTCCAATCGAATGCCTGAGTGTCTGTTTTGGTCATTGCTACCTCCAGAAGAGAAACGTCATCGACAGCTTTGAGCAGAAGCCACCGCGCTCGAGCCGCCAAGACGGCCCAAGTCAGTCGCTATGAGAATGTCAAAGCTTCGCGGGCATTCGGTGAGGCTTCGAAAGCCGTTCCACCACCAGGTGCGCCCGCCGTGGGAACCACTATGCGCCAGCGCCGTTGCGGCTTGATGACACAATCGTTAAAAATGGTTAATCTTGATTAACCCTCTGGTATCATTAATTAAAATTTACTTAAATCGTAAAGAAAGTCTAAAATTTTAGTGTTCATACTGGCGGCAGATTCACCCCAAAAAGGTTCTCGCCAAAATGCCACGATTCCAAACCTCCGATTCGCCGGCGCGCCTCGCAAACGGTACCGAGCGGCGGCGCTTCGAACGGGTCCCGGTCGTGCTTTCCGCCGTCGCCGAATGCGGCGAGCGCTACCTCAACGCATTCGTGCATGACATCTCGCCGAACGGTCTCCAGCTTCGCTTTACCGACGAGATGCCGGCCGGGCCCGTTGACCACATCCTGCTGCCCAAGTTGAACCGCCGCATCCCGTGCAAGCCGGTGTGGCGGTCCGGTAATCACGTCGGTGTCACGTTCACCAACGAGCCCACGGAGATGACCGCGCGGATGCCGGTGCCACTTCCCGCAGAAGCGCTCAGCGCGGCGGCCTAGCCCACGAGGCCGCTTTCGGTTGATGGGGGTCAATGCACGCGCCCGCAAGTCCGCCGAGCCTGGGCGGGATGACGGCAAAGACCCCCACCAGCCGACAGCAGGCGGCGTTGATCGATTGGCTGGCATCTCCCGGCGTGCTGGGGGACGCCGCGCCTGAACGGATCGACACGCATATCAGCCACGTCTTCCTGACTGCGACCCGCGCCTACAAGCTGAAGCGGGCGCTGAAGTATCCGTTCCTGGATTACTCCACCCCGGAGCTCCGGCAACGCTATGCCGAGGCCGAGGTCGCCATGAACCGGCGGACCGCGCCCGATCTCTATCTCGGCGTCAAGCCGGTCTATCGCGCCAACGGCGGCTTCAGCCTGACCGCGGGCTCAGACCCGGTGGACTGGCTGGTGGAGATGCGCCGCTTCGACCAGGGCCGGATGTTCAGCGCCCTTGCCGCACGGGGAGAGCTGGAGCCCGCCGCCGTCGCCCGGCTCGCCGATGCTGCGGCGGCGTTCCATCGGGAAGCTGAGCCACGGCCCGACCAGGGCGGCTATGCCGGCATGGTCCTCGCCTATGACGTGGCGCTGATGGCGTGGTCCAACGCCGCCGACGAAGCGGAACTGGCGGAGATCGACGGCTTTCGGCGGCGCCTCGAGAGACTCGTACTGGCCGGCCGGCGGCGGCTCGAGGCGCGGCGGCGGCACGGCTTCGTGCGCTACTGCCACGGCGACCTGCATCTCGCTAACGTGGTTTTGGAAGGCGGCCGTGCCCTGCCCTTCGACGGCATCGAATTCTCCGACGCCATCGCCTGTATCGATGTGCTTTACGACATCGCCTATGCCGTGATGGATCTGCTGTATTTCGGGCGCCGCGACCTGGCGGCGCTGCTGCTCAACCGCTATCTGGAGGCCACCCACGACTATGGCGGCGTCGACCTGCTGCCGATGTTTCTGGGCCTCAGGGCGGTGATCCGCGCCATGACCAACCGCACATCCGGGCGGCCGGAGGGTCACGAACACGCGCGGCGCTACGCGGACCTTGCCAAGCAGCTCCTGGACCTAAACCCGATGCCGCGGCTGGTCGCTATCGGCGGCTTTTCCGGGACCGGGAAGTCTTCGCTGGCGCGCCGTCTGGCGCTCGAGATTATCGGCGGGCCGGGCGCCATAATCGTGCGCTCGGACGGCATCCGCAAACGGCTGGCGGGCGTCAAGCCCGAGGAGACACTGCCCGACTCCGCCTACAGGGCCGACTGGCACGCGCGCACATACCAGGCATTGATGCGCGACGCCCGGCGCATCCTCGCGCGCGGCTGGCCGGTGATCGTCGACGCCACCTTTACACACGCCGACGCACGCGCGCGCCTCGAACGGATGACCGGTGATCTCGGCATATCCTTCATCGGACTTTGGCTCGAGGCACCCTATGACGTGCTCGCCGAGCGAATCCGAGCCCGCGGGCCGAGCGCGTCGGATGCCGACATAGCGGTCCTCGACAAGCAATGGCGGGCCGGCGCAAGCGTCGCGCCGTGGGCACGTGTCGACGTGTCCGGCGATCGTGATGAATGCCTGGAAAATGCGCTCGGCGCCTTAATGGCAGCTTAGCTCGTCTGCCCGTCATGGTTTGCGACGGGCGACCAGAGCAAAACTTATGGTTACATCGCGACCAACCCATTGGCCGCTGGCCCATTGGCCGGTCCCGACGTTGAACTTCGCCCGGTCCACGGTCACCGCGCCTTCGGCTTGAGCCGTGTCACCGGATATCTCGATCGCGACCGGGAAGCTCACCCGGCGGGAGGCTCCCTTGATGGTCAGGTTTGCCCGCGCCTGATAGCGCCCGTCGCCAAGCGCGCGAAACTTCCTGACCTCGAAGGCAGCGGTCGGGAACGAGGCGACGTCGAACCACTCGGGCTGTTTGACCGCCGTGTCGCGCTGAGCGTTGCCGGTAATGGCGGACGCCATATCAATCTCGACCGCCACCTGGGCCTCGCCGAGCTTCTCGGGATCGAAGCGGATTGCGGCGTCGAACCGCTCGAAACGGCCGTCGAAGCGGGCGCCGGTCTGGACGCCGGAAAAGCCGAGCCGGCTGGCCTCGTAGTCCACGTGCCATTCGGTCGCGGCCGCAGGCGCGCTCAACAACAGCATGAGCAGGACGGAGACTCCCCGCATCATTCGGCTCTCTCCCCGCCCACGGGCAGCATGCGGCGCAGCACGTCGTCCTTGAGCAGCCAGTGATGACGGAGCGCAGCCCCGACATGCAGAGCGATCATGGCGGCAAAAAGCCAACCCAACGCCCTGTGCACCTGCTTGAAAGCGTCTTCGGTGGCGGCGGCTTTATCCAGCGGCAAATGCGGCCAGGGGACTGTGTCGAACAGGACCGTGGGGATGTTCCAGGGCGAAGCCGAAACCAGCAACCAGCCGGTCAGCGGCATGCCGATCAGCAGGGCATAGAACCCCCAATGCGCGGCGCGCGCCACCCTCCCTTCCCAAGGACCGAGGCCCGCGGGCTGGGGCGGAACCGGGTTCATAAGCCGCCAAACCAGGCGCATAACCGATGCCAATAGGATCGTCACGCCGATCGATTTGTGGAGCTGGTAGGCGCCCCACTGCTCCATGGTCCCGGGCGTCATGCGCGTCATGACCAGGCCAAGGCCGATCTGACCGAGCACGGCCGCGGCGATCAGCCAGTGCAGCGCCATGGCCACGAGACCGTAGCGAATCTCAGTATTTCGCCAGCCTAAAGGCATTCAAGACCCGGCGTGGCCGAACTCCGCCTCGATCTCGAAGGTGACCTCATCGCCGACCACGGGCAGCCATTTCTTCAGGCCGAACTCGGAGCGCAGCAACTGGCCCCGGCCATGGAAGCCGAGTGTGTAGCGCCCTGAGAACGGATTATTGGCACCGCCATTGAACGTAACGTCGAAGCTGACCGGCCGGGTGGTACCGGCGATAGTCATATCACCGGTAATGCGGCCTTGCGCCTCGGTCAGAATCTCGACGCCCTCGGCCCGAAAGGTGATCTCGGGGAAGTCACCGGCCCTGAAATAGTCGTCGCCCTCGAGCATTTCGTCGAGCGTCGGCACATTCATGTCGACAGAGGCCGCATCGATGGCGACCTCCAGCCGGCTCTCGTCGGGCCGCGTCTGATCGTAGGCGATCTCCGCCGAAAAACTGTTGAAGCGGCCGACCAGACGGGAAAATCCCAAATGATCGACCTTGAAGACGATACTGGCGTGCTCGGGGTCGAGAACGTAGCGGCCGGACGGCGCCGCCGCCGGATCGAGCGATTGATTATGGCTTGGAACGACCTGCGCCAGGATCGTGCTGCATCCGGCAAGCACCATAACGAACGCCGCGCCTATGAGGGTGCGGAGCGGCCGCGGCAGGATTGCGGTTAGGCCTGATGACATCTCGACGAGACTCCTGATACCAATAGCACGGGTTTACCGGCGCGGCCGGGCGGAGGCAATGGCGCCTCACCGCAATTTTACCCCTTGCGGACGAAGGTGATCGGGAGGTTTCGAGATGGGTTGGGCCACGGAAAAGATCGGTCGGTCGCTTGCACGGTATCTCAGTAGGCCCAATCGCCACTACGAGCCGTTTTCGATCACCGATCACTGGGACCTCCTGGAACATCTCGAGCCGGGCGACGTTCTGCTCGTGGAAGGCAACCAGCGAATTTCCACCGCCATCAAATATCTTACGCAGTCCACCTGGTCGCATTCGGCGATTTTTGTCGGCGATATCCTGCCGGTGGCGGCGGAAGAGGACGAGCCGAAGCCGCTGATCGAGGCGCTGCTGCGAGACGGCGTCGTCGCCTCGCCGCTGTCGAAATACGCCCATTTCAACACGCGAATCTGTCGGCCGGTCGGCCTCGGCCAAGCGGAGCGCGCGGAGGTCGTGGCGTTCATGGTGGCCAGCCTCGGCATGACCTACGACGTGAAAAACATCGTCGACCTCATGCGCTACCTGCTGCCGACACCGCCGGTACCGACCCAGCTCAGGCGCCGTATGCTGGCGCTGGGATCCGGCGATCCGACCCGAGCCATCTGCTCATCGCTCATCGCCCGCGCCTTTCAGTCGGTGCGCTATCCGATCCTGCCGCATGTGGAATCGCAGCCCGTGTTCGATCCCGTCACCTCCGCCTATACGGTTCAGGAAATCCACCACATCCGCCACCACAGCCTGTTTACGCCGCGGGATTTTGATCTTTCGCCCTATTTCGAGGTGGTAAAGCCGACATTGCAGCGCGGCTTCGACCACCGCGCGATGCTCTGGGGCGACGGACGCGACGCCGCCTGAGGCGCAAAGGTTTGCGCCCGGGCCGCCGTTGGCGGATACTCGGACGCATGTTTCGCGACCGCACCGACGCCGGGGAGCAGCTGGCCCAGGCCCTGGCCGAGCATCAAGCGACCGACCCGGTGGTCCTCGCCCTGCCCCGCGGCGGCCTGCCCGTGGCTCGCGTCGTCGCCGATGCCCTGGGCGCACCGCTCGATATCGTGCTCGTGCGCAAGATCGGCGCGCCGGGGCAAAGGGAGCTGGCGCTCGGCGCGCTCGTTGACGGCGATCCGCCGCAGGCCGTCCTCAATGCGGATCTGATCGAGCTGCTTGGCGTCTCCGAAGAATATCTCGAGCAGGAAAAACAGGCTCTTACGGAGGAGCTCAACCGCCGGCGCGAGTCCTATCTCGGCGACCGCAAACGCGCCGACGTGGCCGGCAAGACCGCCATCGTGGTTGACGACGGGATCGCGACCGGCGCGACCATGCGGGCCGCGCTGACGGCGACACGGCGGCGCGGTCCCGAAACGCTGGTTCTGGCCGTTCCCGTAGCGCCGGCCGAAAGCCTGCATGGGCTCTCCGGGGAAGCGGACAGCGTGGTCTGCCTCAGCACGCCGGCACATTTTCGCGCCGTCAGCCTGCATTATCAGCGTTTTCCGCAGGTCTCCGACGACGAGGTCATCGCGCTGCTCGGAGATTCCTCCTAGGAGCCGTTTTGTGGTTGCCGCCGAATCTTGCTAAGCTTCGCCCATAATCATGTTTCGTGGGAGTAAGTGTCATGCGTGTTTTATTGGTATCGGGCCTGGCGCTCGGTTTTGCTATCGCCATGCCGGCGGCTGCCGAAGTATCGGTCCACCGCGGTATCGCCGACGAGGCGACGGAGGCGAGCACATCCGCGGGCGTTAGCGTCTATCGCGGCTATCACGCCGAAAAAGCCAAACGCCAGGGCCGCCATCATCGGCGGGCGCGAGTGGCCACCGCCGCCGGCGATCATCTATGGATCATCGACTACAAATCGGGGGAGATCACGGCTTGCGACCTGGTC
>JAKSBY010000710.1 GCA_022360855.1 Sphingomonadales bacterium
CCAGACGCCCTTCGTTGATAGCCCACACCACCAGGGATTGGCCGCGGCGGCAGTCGCCGGCGGCGAACACCTTGGCCTTGCTGGTGACGAACTTGCCGTAGTCGGCCTTGTAGTTGGAGCGCTGGTCAAGCTCCAGCCCCAGTTTCTCGCTGACATAATGTTCCGGTCCGAGGAATCCCATGGATAACAGGATCAGGTCTGCCTCCCAGAACTGGACGGTGCCTGGCACTTCCTTGAAATCCTTGTCCACTTCCACGGTGTTTATGCCCAACAGTTTGCCGTCGTCGTCGCGCACGATGTCTTTGCCGGAGATGGAATACACACGCGGGTCGTGACCGTATTTTTTCGCCGCCTCTTCGTGACCGTAGTCCACGCGGAAGATAAGCGGCCATTGCGGCCAGGGGTTATTTTCCGGCCGGTCCATCGACGGCATGGGCATGATCTCGAAGTTCACCAGCGACTTGCAGCCATGGCGCAGCGACGTTCCTATGCAGTCGGTGCCGGTGTCGCCACCGCCTATGACGATCACGTCCTTGTCCTTGGCGCTGATGTAATTGCCGTCTTCAAGATTGGAGTCGAGCAGGCTCTTGGTATTCTTCAACAGGAATTCCATGGCGAAATGCACGCCATTGCCTTCGCGATGGGGCACTTGCAGGTCCCTGGGCGTGGTGGCGCCTGTTGCCAGTAACAATGCATCGTTATCTTCTAACAGCTGTTCTACGTCAACGGCATTGTCACCGTCGCCTCCCACATCTGCGTTCACTACAAAGTTAATCCCTTCTTCCCGCAGCAGGTCGACGCGTCGGTCGACGATGTCTTTTTCCAGCTTCATGTTGGGAATGCCGTACATCAACAGGCCGCCGATGCGATCGTCCCGTTCATATACCGTGACCTCGTGGCCGTCCTGGTTTAGTTGCGCCGCGGCCGCCAGGCCCGCCGGGCCGGAACCGACGATGGCTACTTTCTTGCCGGTGCGTTTGACGGGGGGATTGGCCACCACCCAGCCCATCTCAAAACCCCTGTCGGCGATGGCGCACTCGATATTCTTGATGGTTACTGCCGGCTCGATTATGCCCAGCACGCAGGCGCCTTCGCAGGGAGCCGGGCACACGCGGCCGGTGAATTCGGGGAAGTTATTGGTCTTGTGCAGCCGTTCCAGTGCATCCTGCCAGCGGCCCTTGTAAACAAGGTCGTTCCATTCCGGGATGAGGTTGTAAATAGGACAGCCGTCGCCGGATTGGCAGAATGGGACGCCGCAGTCCATGCAGCGAGCACCCTGGGTAGCCAGATGTTGATCGTTATGGTCGGTATAGATTTCCTTGAAATCAAGGAGCCTCTCCGCCGGGTCACGATAGGCTTCCGTCTCACGCTGAAATTCCTTGAAACCGGTTGGCTTACCCATCGATACTTAAATATTCCCTGATGTTAATGACTGTCGCTGAGATTCGACTATGGAACAATAACCTACGCGGCGGTTCTGGCGGCTCGTTCCGCCAGCACCCGTTTGTAGTCGGTGGGCATGACTTTGACGAATTGGCCAAGGCAGTTTTCCCAGCTGTCCAGCACCAGTTTCGCCACCGGTGAATCGGTATAGCGGTAGTGATTTTCGATCAATTCCTTCAACTCATGAATGTCTTCGGCGATGCTCACCTTTTCCAGCTCGAAAGACTCGGTATTGCACAGCGAGGCAAAATCGCCCTCGCGATCCCACACGTAGGCAACGCCGCCGCTCATGCCGGCACCGAAGTTACGGCCGGTCTTGCCCAGTACTACCACACGGCCGCCGGTCATGTATTCACAACCGTGGTCACCAATGCCTTCGATTACCGCCCGTGCGCCGCTGTTGCGTACCGCGAAGCGCTCGGCCGCAATGCCACGGATATAACACTCACCACCGGTGGCGCCATATAAAATGACGTTGCCGGCGATGATGTTCTCTTCCGCCTTGAAAGTGGACTCCCTGGGTGGGTAGATAATTATCTTGCCGCCGGACAGGCCCTTAC
>JAKSBY010000269.1 GCA_022360855.1 Sphingomonadales bacterium
AGGCGGCGGCCTTTTCCATGTCGTTGGTGCCGAGGGTGACGTATCCGATCATGTCGCTGTCTCCGTTTGATTGGTTGAAGTGCCTCTCTGCCATGCCGGGCGACGCAATTCCATTACCTGAGAGGTAAGCCGCCAGCCTTATTCGGCATGGCAAGGTATCCGAGCAAGCTCGTCCGCCAGTACCTTTTCGGTATGCCACAAATCATGCGCCTTCTGCATATTGAGCCAGAGATGCGGGCCATTGCCGGCGAGCCGTCCAATCCTCAAAGCCATGGCCGGCGTAATCGGGGCAGTCTCAGCGAGAATCTTATGCAAGGTCTGGCGGGATATTCTCAAATCGCGCGCTGCGCCCATGACCGACAAGCCGAGCGCGGGCAGCACATCCTCGCGCAAGATCGCGCCCGGGTGGGTCGGCGGCCTGTTCGGCCGCCTATCGATCGCATACTCCGTCATCTCGTCGTCCTAATGGTAATTCTCCAAATCCACCCGCCAGGCATCGCCGTCGGCGAATTCGAAGGTGATGCACCAGGGGCCATTCACGTGAATGCTGTACCGCACCGGCCGCCCCCTCAAGCGGTGAAAATCAAAGCCAGGCACCTGCAAATCTCCAGGCCGTTCCGCGTTATCCAAGGCATCCAGCCGCAACAGGCACCGACCGTGCAAGTCCGGAGCCACCCGCCGCGAATGGCCGTTCAGGAACAACTCCTTCAGCCCTCTATGGCGGAAGCTGCGAATCATGCCGGACTGTAGTCTATGAGTTTACGGTGTCAACTATTAATTGACAGTCAAACCCGCTTGGGGCGGCCTTTGTCGCGATAGCCAATGCCGACGCCCTTCGTCTGTCCAAATGACTAATCTTCACCGCATTTTCTATCGGTGATCATTTTCATCAATACTTGAATGACATATTCGCTGGCTTCCAAGACCTCTTGCTTCAGGTCCTTCGAAACATTGAGAGAAACGCTCAAACCCTCCAGGTACCTGTGGCTGCACTTGCCCCGAAGCTCTGAGAGCCTTTTGATTTTTGCCAAATGCGCATCGGGGTCTTCCGCTAGGCTCAGCCCAATCTTCTCCGCTATTCGTTGGTTGCGGTTCTTAGTGGCCAATCTGTTTAGCAGCTCTCGAAGTTTCGCCAATTTGCCGGCGTCAATGCCTTCGACATCTCTCAGCGCCTTTTTTAGTTTGACTCTTTCGGACCTTTCAAAAAGGGGAACAGGTTTGTCTTGACCGAAGAGCGTCTCCAGAACATTCCATGAGACAGTCAACCGCGAGACGATATTGGTTTGAGCGTAGATTTCGCGTAACGCCAATTTGTATGGTGCTTCGTCGGCGAATCCCGGCTTTTGACTGGGTGTCGTAGCCAATAGTGCAAAATTTGGTGGCTGTATTATGCTTGCTGGTTTGCCAGGATGCCACGATTGTGGCTGTGCCTCGGAAACTGGGATTGTCGAGAAAGTATGAACAAAAAAGCCGAGATGGTAGTCGGCCGACAATTCCACGAGAATTGAATCTACGTAGTTCACCCAATCGCTTGCCTCGTCTTTCGAAGCGAAGCCAGTCCGCCAAATTTCAAAATGGTTCTTCGCGACATCTGACTTTCTAACGTCAACTACCGGATCAGGCGCCAACGATTCTATTAATTGCTTGAGATCTATACCTTCGTTGTGAGGTAGTTCGATGCTGGTTACCCGAACTTCGACCCTGACATCCCAAGACTTTGGTCGCATTGCCCGCTCTTCGGATTCTCTCACAGCTCCCAGAGTGTCAGCTTCCTTGAAGCAAAACACTATCTCTTTGCTTCCGCTTCGCATAGGCACAGCGAACCATCCGTTCTGCGATCCTAGCTCTGACGGGAAATTTGGTATTTCATCCTTGTTTCCGTCAAAGAGACAAGGAATAGGGACGAAACCGTTCCGCAGGTGGCCCAGAAACGTCATTAGTTCATCGGAACAGGGCCTGCCTTTTTCATCCACTTTTCCGTGGCAATGCTTGAATCTCTTACCACCACCACATGGACAAGGTTCATTACGGCCAACTTTAATATGGGTGCCCCGCATTCCGCCCAGCTCGCGACCCCTCAAAACCGCTTCGGCCGCGATTTACCTCTGTACCCGGTGGTGCCGCCCTTGCCGTGGGCGGAGCGGCCTTTGGGGGCGATGCGGTGGGTTGGGGAGGGGATGCCGAGCTCGGTGGCTTCGAGCCTGCGGATCTCGTCGCGGATGCGGGCCGCTTCCTCGAATTCCAGGTCGGCGGCGGCGTCTTTCATCTTCTTTTCGAGGTGTTCGAGATGGGCTTCCAGATTGTGGCCGATATGGTGGGCACGGTCGTCTTCACCCGTGTCCACGGTCAGATAGTCCTTCTCGGCCACG
>JAKSBY010000168.1 GCA_022360855.1 Sphingomonadales bacterium
ACCGCCGCGGCCGCTGCCGGAATCGTCGCCGTAGACAATGATCTCCTCGAACATTCCTGACGGATCGCGGGTGTTCACCGGGTCGTTGCTCACATAGGCGTACATGTTGAGGCCGTCGCCGTAGCCGATGGGATCGGGCGAGAGGAAGCGGCCGACCTCGGGCGAGTAGTAGCGCGCACGCACATAATAGAGGCCGGTTTCCTGGTCGATCCTGCGGGCGACGTAGTGGTAGGGGCTGCCGGTGTCGTCCGGGGTCTCGCCGAAGGGGCCGTAGGTGTATTTCTCGGTGTTGGCGCCGGTGGAATCCGAGACGCCGATGACGGAGCCCTGGCCGTCGTAGTGGAGGTAGAAGATGGGGTCGCCTGCGGCATCCTCATCATAGAAGGCGATGGGGGCGTCCACGCCGATGCCTGGAACGATGCGCCGCAGGAGCGTGCCCGTACCGTCATATTCGGCGATGACGTCGTTCTTTGCGTACGCATATTCTGTCGTGGCGCCCGACGCCGTCTTCTCCGCCCGGCGGCCGACGGGATCGTAGGAGTAGGCGCCGATGGTCACGGCGCCGTCCTTGGCTTCGGTGAATTAAAACCGGCTAAGTTGACGATGCTCTAAAAATCGTCCTTTCCATGCTCTTCAATAAAGAGACAGGCAGCCGGGAAATATTGGAGAAAATCATTATTCGACATAAGTTCAGGATATAGCCGAAAGCTCTCGCATATCAGTTTTTTATGGAAATCACCAACCGCCCGGCATAATGCAAAGACCTCGCAATTCGCTGATTGGATAACTCCCGAGCTATCGGAAAGCTCCAGCCGAATGGAGCTATCGTAATATGTTGTTGCAATTTGAAGATCATATTCGGGATAGTGGGTCCAACCCTTCTCACCAAAGAAGAGGCACGCTTCCAAACTATAAATTAAGCCGCTGGAAATGCTCAAAACAAAAGTATTATCGATGCTAAAATCGGCATCGTTTACTCTAAAAATGAAATCACCATATAATGTTTCATCAAAAGAATAAACACCTCTATAGTCAACCTCCGGCTTTACTGTGCGACTTCTTATTTTATATTCTATATTTATTTTGGATTCATTCATTTATTTTAACCAGTATTTCCCTAAACTGTCAGTTATCAATTGGAAACGCAGTATAAACAAACCAGACGCCTGGTATGCCGAGTGGCCGCAAATTATACCGAGCTCTGTCGGTGCTCCAATTCATCCTTCTACCTCCATTTGTACCTCTGTAGCCAATCGAATACCAAAAGTTTGCCTCCACTAATACACCTGGCCTCCCTCTTGTATTTGGAACTACCGAATCAGCATTTTCCAGACCAGATGCAACAATCTGAGTTTCAAAAATGTCTCGATTCACAAGAAATTCATCGAAGAAAGCTCCTTTGGATTGGTCGAGCCCCGTAAAGGTGTGTTCGTCAACAATGTGCTGGAAGCGATCGGAGAACGTCAATATCTGGTGGATGTTGTGATCGCCCAAGAGCCGATTATTGAAGGCTCCTATCGGCTTGTTGTTGCTGGCTAAGACCACGACTTCCCCATCGCAGGCGGCACTTCCGGCGCATTGGGCTTGACCGGCTGTTGGCGAGCTTGCGGCCGGGTTGTTGGTGACGCTCTCGCCTCCCGTCGGGCCTGAGACCACGTTGACGCTTCCGATGCGCCCTCCACCGCCTCCGCCAGCGCCTTCGCCGCCGATGGCGAAGACCGAGCCCGTGACCAGACTAACGATCACGAAGCTGCGGCGTGGGATAGACTGAAAGCCGGTTCCCGGCGTCGGCAACCGCGGGGCTGTGACGGTGACCTGCTCGATCGGGCCGCGGCCTCCGCCTCCACCGCCTCCGCTCCCACTGCCACTGCTGCTATTGCCGCTGCCGCTGGCGTCATCGGCGTGCTCGAGTTGGTCGTCGTCGACGCCCATGAGCCCCAATGGATCCCTCAGGTTCACCGGGTCGTTGCTCACATAGGCGTACATGTTGAGCCCGTCGCCATAGCCGATGGGATCGGGGCTTAGGAACCTTCCTATTTCCGGGTTGTAGTAGCGGGCGCGGACGTAGTAGAGGCCCGTCTCTTGGTCGATCCTGCGGGCGACATAGTGGTAGGGGCTACCGGTCGTGACCGGGGTCTCGCCGAAGGGGCCGTAGGTGTATTTCTCGGTGTTGGCGCCGGTCGAGTCGCTGACGCCGATGACCGAGCCCTGGCCGTCGTAATGGAGGTAGAAGATGGGGTCGCCCGCGGCATCCTCGTCATAGAAGGCTATGGGGGCGTCGATGGCGCCGCCGGGGACGATGCGGCGCAAGAGGGTTCCGGTGCCGTTGTATTCGGCGATCACGTCGACGCCGGCATAGGCGTATTCGGTGGTGGCGCCCGACGCCGTCTTCTCCGCCCGGCGGCCGACGGGGTCGTAGGAGTAGGCGCCGATGGTCACCGCGCCGTCCTTGGCTTCTTTGAGCTTGTTTTCTGAATCGTAGATGAAGGTGAGCGTGCCGTCGGAGGTGAGGTTGCCCTTGGTGTCGTAGCTGATCGCCTGACCGCCGATGTTCGTATACTGGTTCAGGTTGTTGGTCGTGTAGCTGGTGGTGACATTCGCCCCCGGAGTCCAGAGATAGGCGTTGTTGGTGAGGTCCTTCGACGTCACCTGGCCGGCGGCGTTGTAGGCGTAGTCGAAAGTGACGTCGTCGGCGGTGCCGGCGAAGTTCTGGACGACCGTGTCGAGGTCGCCGTCATTCTCGTATGTGTAGGACTGGGTGGCGCCGTTGCCATAGTCGATGGCGGTGACGCGGCTCAGGGTATCGTAAGTATAGTCGGCGAGCGCCGCACCGGCGGAATTGCGGATGGTCTCCAGCCGGTTCAGGGAATCGTTCTCGTAGTCGACCCACTGGCCGGTCGGCCAGGTCAGGCGGACTTCGCCCGCGGCATCGTCATAGGCGTAGGACGTGGTGCGGTTGGCCGCGTCTTTCTCCGACAGCACCCGGCCCAGGGCATCGTAGGTGTAGGCGATCGCGTCCGCGCCGAGCTTGGCCTTGGTCACCTGGCCGCGGATGTTATCAAAGGTCTAATTCATGTATTCAGAAAACTGTTATCGTAACTATGTAACTATTTATCACCATCATTTATCCTATTCTTTAAGAAAAACATTCCGATTGGCAAACACAGAATTACAAGAAATGTGCCCAATGTTTCATGAAATTTTGCGCTTCTACCAAGTTCTTTCGTGACTAATGAGCTCGAAGCAAACCAAATCAAATATAATAAAGATAATACAATAAGGCTTCCGATGAAATCTTTAGTTTGCGACAAAAATTCCGCATCATACGTCTGAGATAAACTCTCATAAAAAATTATCATAATAATAAGTAGATTTAGAAGTACACATACTTTTTGAAGAATGTCTGCGAATTTCTCCTTTTTCTGATGAAAGGTGATTCTGCGGAGCCAATACAAATAAACAAAGAGCGATGACGCCAAAGACACTCCCCAAAACAAATACAAGTATTCACCATCTACTATAATAAATAAGACGGTAGATAGGGCGTATAAAGTAAATACAGCTGCCGATACAATAATCATTATCTCTACCTCGTTGCAGCAGGTCCATTTTTCTCAGAGCAGGCGGGCCTGAGGTTGATTTCGTCAAGATCAAGTCCGATTTGCACCGAAATGCCGAATAGTAATGCGGCACTAAAGTCAATCCCCAGAAATGCTTGTGGCACGGTGGTAGTTTGAAAGGGTTGGTTTCTCAATCTTTGCTCGGGACGCAAGCGCCTGCCAACCGCACCAGTTCTACTGACAGAGCCATGAAAGCCAAAGGTTGCTTTTCCTCCAGGACCAACAAACGCTTCGGCAAAAGCCCCTTGAGTGGCCCTCACCACAGGAACAATTCCGGACTCGGTTCCAACCGAGGCACGAAATGTAGCTGCATCGCCGCTGGCGCCTACATTAACAAGGCCCAATACCCGAGCGTCAACTTCGGCTACAAATCCGAATGCACCTTCGAATTCCGCGACAAAACCCTCAGCTATTCGGTCAAGATTCTGCCCAAGCATAACTCCAAGCCCAATTTCAGGAGTGGTTCCCTTCGGAATAGTTATGCATTCCCGGTCACCCGCTTCACCATCGCCGTCGTCGCGGCTGCCTGCATTTGGTCCGTTGAGGATCGTACCGTTACGCGGGTTCCTGAACTGAATGATGAAACGCGTGGCTATGGGCGGGGCGCCGACGCCGCTGAAGCCGG
>JAKSBY010000600.1 GCA_022360855.1 Sphingomonadales bacterium
ACGCCTATGTGATCGACACCCGCGGCAAGACCGTGCTGCCGGGCCTTATCGACATGCATGCACATATGGAGCTGATCGGCCACGGCGACTACAAGGAGTATTACGACTATCTCGGCGGCATCGAAAACCTCGAACAAAGCCGGCAAATAGCCGCCAAGCAGCTCTTGCGCGCCGGCGTCACCACCGCGGTCGATCTCGGCTCCACCTTCGGCCTCCTCGAGACCCGCGATCGCATCGCCGCGGGCGCGATCCCCGGGCCCCGGGTTATTGCATCGGGGCCCTGGATTTCCCGGTTGCCGGTCGGCATCGTGCCGTCCGAGATGCAGTTCGTGATCAAGAGTCCGCGGGAGGCGGCGGCGCGCACGCGCGAGCTGATCGACCGCGGGGTCGACGTGATCAAGGCCTGGGAGGGCCTGACGCAGGAGGACTACAACGCCATCGTGCGCGAGGCGCACGCCCGCGGCGTCAAGGTTCACGCCCATCTCTACGATCCCGCAAAGGTCGAACTCGCACTTAACGCCGGGGTGGACGTGCTGCAGCATATGGGCTCGGCCAAGAACCCGCCCTATTCCAAGGAGCTCATCGCGCGGATCGCGCATAAGGGCGTGCCCGTGATCCAGACCATCGCGCATCGCATCTGGGTCTACCCGGCCACGGTGGCATTCCCGGCCCGGCTCGAAGACCCGCTGCTGCGCGAAGACCTGCCGCCGGGGCTCTATGACGAATTCCAGCGCTCTTTCCGGCTGTTTCACCGGCGCGACTATTTCCGCCAGGTGGAGCGGGAGATCCGCCTCTCCAGGGTTGCCGCGCGGCAGTTTATCGAGGCGGACGCGGTAATCGGCGTCGGCACCGACGGCGGCAGCCCGATGAACTTCCATTTCGACGCCATGTGGCGCGAGATGTCGGCGCTGGTGGACTCGGGCATGACGCCGATCCAGGTCGTCTCCGCCGCCACCAAGACCAATGCGGAGATCCTCGGCAGCATGCAGATCCTCGGCGGTCAGCGGCAGCTCGGAACCATCGAGCCCGGCATGCTGGCCGACCTCATCATCGTCGAC
>JAKSBY010000363.1 GCA_022360855.1 Sphingomonadales bacterium
GACCGCCCCCTGCCCAAGCCGGCCATGCTGGAAATCTATGCCGGGCTGGCGGAGCTGGGCCTGACCGCGCCGCGCGTTCCCGCCGCGCATGGCGGCGGCCTCAGGATGCTCGACTACGGCATCATGTTCGAACAGCTCCCTCCGGTCATTTCCATGTCGCTGATCGCCCATGAATGCACCATCGCGCGCCTGTTCGCCGAAGGCGACGCGGAACAGCGGGCACGCTTCCTGCCCGCGCTCATTGCCGGCGAGAAGCTGTGCTGCACGGCCACCACCGAACCGGGCGCCGGTTCGGACCTGCGCGCCATCACGACAAGCGTGACCAAAGAAGACGGCCACTTGCGCTTACACGGCCACAAAGCGTGGATCACCAACGCCACCATTTGCGACGTGATGACCGTGACCTGCCGGGACGGCGAGGCCGACGGCCATCGCCTGCGCCGGCTGGTGGTGGACCGGGAAGAGTCGCCTTTCGAGACCCGGCCCTGCAGCACTCTCGGCCTGCAGCAGGGCCATCTCGGCGAGGTCCTGTTCGACGATTGCCCGGTGCCCACCGCCAACGCCATCGGCGCGGACGGCGATGCCGCGCGCATCCTGACACTGACCTGGAACGGCAACCGGCCGCTCGCCGGGCTGGCGGCCACGCATATTGCGCAACAGGCCCTCGACCTCGCCGTGCGCTACGCCGGCGAGCGCGTTCAGTTCGGCAAGCCCATCGGCGGCCATCAAATGGTTCAGGCCGTGCTCGCGGATATCGAGACCCTCGTCATCACCAGCCGCCTGGCATGCCTGCACGCGCTCGATGCGCTGGACCGGGAGGGCCGGTCCAACGGCCTTTCCGCGCTTGCCAAGCGCTATGCGACAACCGCGTGCGAGAAGGCGGTGTCGCTGGCGATGCACGTCCACGGCGCCTTGGGCATCAGCCGCGATAGCGGCCTCGAGAAGCTCTACCGCGATGTCCGCATGCTGCCGATACCCGAGGCCGCCGACAACATACTGACCCTCATTCAGGGCCGCGAGCTCACGGGCATCGCCGCGTTCGGGAGCTGAACCGCCATGACGGCCGCGGGCAAAGAGGATGCAATGACGGGCGCGCTGGGCGGGCTCAGGGTCATCGACCTCGCGCCAAGCTATGGCTATGCCGGCAAGCTGTTCAGCGATCTCGGGGCCGAGGTCATCGTGATCGAGCCGCCCGGCGGCCTTGAGGCGCGCAAACGGCATGCGCTTTTCTGCTATCTGAATTCCGGCAAGAAGAGCGTCGTCATGGACCTCGACGCGCCCGGCGATATCGCCCGCCTCCGACAATTGCTGCAAACGGCCGATATCGTTCTCGACGCACGGCCGCAGCGCGATTGGGAAGCGCGCGGGCTCGGCTATGCCGCCGTCAAGCGCGACTGTCCGTCTCTCGTCTGGTGCGCCATCACCCCCTTCGGACAAACCGGCCCGCACGCCCACTACAAGGCCGACGACGCCGTTCTCATGGCCATGGGCGGCATGGCGTCGCTCACCGGCTATGAGGACACCGGCCCGCTGATCGCCGACGGGCGGCTTTCCGAATACAGCGCCGCCCAGTTCGCGGCGGCCCTCGCCCTGACGGCCGTGCTCGGGCGCGACAATACAGGGGGCGGGCAGTTCATCGACGTTTCCGTGCAAGAGGTCGTGCTGCTGGGCACGGAGACCGCCCCGCAATTCTACTTTCTGCAGGGGCGGGCCCGGCGCCGTCAGGGCGAAGACGAGCGGCAGGCCGGCATCGGCGTCTACCCCTGCCGTGACGGCCACGTGCTGATCTACACCGCCGAAAAGGGCGTGGGAACGGGCTGGACGCGGCTGGTCGACTGGCTCGTCGAGACCCAAACCCCGGGCGCCAAGGAGCTTCGCTCCAAGGAGTGGCTGGACAACGGGTTCAAGGCAAAAGCAGGCAGCAAAAAGAGGTTCCGGGAGATCTTCGCGGCGTTCGCGCAAAAACGTGGAAAGCGCGACATCTTCGAGGAAGGCCAAGCGCGGCGGATCGCCATCGCGCCGCTCTGCGACGCCGACGACGTGCTGGCGGACCGGCATTTCAGGGAGCGCGGCAGCTTTGCGCATTACGGGCCCGAGGGCGCACGGACCCTTATCGGCCCCGGCGCTCCCTACCGCTTCTCGGGGGCCCGATGGCGGGCCGGCGCCGCTCCGGCTCTCGGCGCGCATAACGGAGAAATCCTCGGTCGTATCGAAAAGCCGGCCGCCTGGCCCCCTGCGCAGGCCAAAAAACAAAAGCACCTGCCCCTGCACGGGCTTCGTATTGTCGACTTCTCGTGGGTCGGCGCGGGCCCGTTCACGACCAAGCTCTTCGCGGACCTCGGCGCCGACGTCATCAAGATCGAAACCGCCACCCGGCCCGACCAGCTGCGCCGCGCCGAGCCGCTGACCGGGAAGAAGGGGCTGGACGAAAGCGCCTACTTCGCCGCGCGCAACACCAACAAGAGCAGCATCACGCTGGACATGACCAAGCCCGGCGCCCGCGCGCTGGTCCTGCGCATGGCGCGGGATGCAGACGTCATGGTGAACTCCTTCTCGCCGAATGTGATGCCCAAATTCGGACTGGCCTACGAGGACGTCGCCGCGGTCAACGACAGGATCGTCTATCTGTCCATGCCCATGGCGGGCGATGACGGGCCGTACCGGGACTTCCTCGGCTACGGCATGAGCATCGCCGCATTGATCGGGCTCTACCGCTACTCCGCCCTGGACGGCCGGCTGCCGGTCGGCACGGGCACCAATTTTCCCGATCATATTCCAAACCCCATGCATGCCTGTTTCGCGTTGCTTGCCGCCCTGCATCAGCGCCGGCGAACGCATAAGGGCCAGAAGATCGTGCTGTCGCAGATCGACTCCTCCCTCGCCGTCTATCCGGAAAGGCTGCTGCAGGCGGGCAGCGCCGAGCTTCCGGAGCCGGTGGGCCGCCATATCTACCGCTGCGCCGGCGAGGATCGGTGGTGCGCGATTTCGCTCAACGGCGACGCGGACCTGGCCGCGCTCGGGCCGATCGTCGGATCGCCCGGCCTGACGAACGGCGCGGCAGAAGATGCCATCGCCGCCATTGCCGCGTGGACCCGGAAACGCGACCCGCACACGGTCATGGCCGAATTGCAGGACGCCGGCATCGCCGCGGGCGTCGTTCAGACGCCGGAAGACTATCTGGAACGCGACATCCA
>JAKSBY010000312.1 GCA_022360855.1 Sphingomonadales bacterium
CCTTCGTAATGGACGACCACATTACTGTTGGGCGACGGGAAGGCGCCCTTGCCGAATGCGATGGGCCGGTAATGCAGCCCGTTATAACGAACGATGACGCCCTCTTCCTCGGCATGGCGGTCGAGGAAAGCCTGCTGGGGGTTGGCGTCCTGGGCGGAGGCGCCGGGCAGTGCGACGCCAAGGCTGACGACGAGCCCGGCCACGAGGGAGCGTGCTTTGATCAGTCGGCTGCTCATGAATTCCACTCTTCCGTTCCGGTTTTGATGCTATTTTATTGACCCGGCGGCGCGGCATCAATGCCCAGAATTCAACGTGGCTCGAGCCTGAGAATCCGGCCGTTCGTGCTGTCGGTCAGCAGATAGAGCGCGCCATCCGGGCCCTGACGCACGTCGCGGATGCGCTCATCCAATTCGCCGAGTAATTGTTCCTCACCGGTAACCTCTGCGCCATCGAGGGTGAGACGCACGAGCCGGCGGTGGACCAGGCTGCCGACAAAAAGATCGCCCCGCCAGGCGGGAAACAGGCGCCCTGAATAGAACGCCATGCCCGAGGGCGCGATCGAGGGCGTCCAGTGATAGATCGGCTGCTCCATGCCGTCCTTGTGGGTCCCCTCGCCGATCTTGGCATAGGAATAGTCGCGGCCGAGCGTAATCACCGGCCAGCCGTAATTGCGCCCGGCCTCGGGGATGTTGAGCTCGTCGCCACCCCTGGCGCCGTGTTCGTGGACCCAGAGTATGCCGGTCTCGGGATGCAGCGCGGCGCCCTGGATATTGCGGTGGCCGTAGGACCAGATTTCCGGCACGGCGCCCGGCGTATCGAGAAACGGATTGTCCTCGGGCACCGAGCCGTCCGGGTTGATGCGCACCAGCGCACCCAGGGTGTTGGCGAGGTTCTGGGCCTCTTCCTTGTAGCTGAAGCGTTCGCCCAGGGTGACGAACAGGGTGCCGTCCGGCGCGAAAACGAAGCGCGAGCCGAAATGGCCGAAGCCGCCGACCTTCGGCTTCTGGCGGAAGATCACCTGCGTCTCGGTCAGCCGCTCGCCTGCGAGCCGCGCCCGCATCACGGCCGTAGCGGCGAGATCAGCATCACCCGGGTCGGGTTCGGAGTAGGAGAGATAGATGGCGCTGTTTTGGGCAAAGGCCGGATCGAGCGCCACGTCCATCAGCCCGCCCTGGCCGCGGACGAAGACCGCAGGCACCCCGGCTATCGGCTCCGACAGCGCGCCGGCGGCGGTCACGATGCGCAGGCGTCCCGGCCGTTCGGTGACAAGCATGCGGCCATCGGGCAGGAAGGCGAGGCTCCAGGGGTGTTCGAGCCCCTCGGCGACGGTGACGATACGAAGGCCCGCCTCCTCCGCCGAGACGTTGCGCTGCTCCGGGCCGGGATTGATCAGCGATTCGATGCCGAAGACGGCGACATAGCCGACAAGCCCGATGA
>JAKSBY010000318.1 GCA_022360855.1 Sphingomonadales bacterium
ATCCCGAGGCCATTGAACGGTGGTCGAGTGCAATACCAAAAGGCTCGAAAGTGATTGTCTATTGCGTCAAGGGACGATGGGTCAGCCAAAAAGCGGCCAGTTACCTGGACGGCAAGGGGTTCGACGTCTATTCGCTGAGCGGGGGCATCGAAGCCTGGAAGGCGCGTGGCGAGCAGTGAGCGCGTGCTTTTTTGCCCGGCTCGACCGTGCGGTTTCATGGGTGACCCGACCGACGGCAAGCCGCCGGCCGGGTCCGGTTTTCAGGCGGCTTTTTTCGCCACCTTTCGCATCCTCTTTTTGGAAGCGCCGCTCAGGTGCGCGTGCGCAGAGCGTTCGCGCGAATCGAGGCGGCGAGGAACTTCGTCAATCCCTTTCCGTGCTTGTCGATGTTGTCGGCAAACCGGCGATCGGCTTCGTACATGTCTGCGAGCCCGCTGTGCGCCTCGGCGCTGCACGGGTAAAACCAGCGATCGATCGACTGCCTATGCCGTTCGGCGATGGCCATGGCCTCGGGATCGTCCGGACGCTTGCCCGCTTCGAGGGCCGCAAACGCGTCCGCGTAGATTGCGTTTTGCTCGTCCCGGAGTTTCTTCCAGTCCGCTTCGGTGTACGAGCGCGTGCGCCGCGTCGAAGTCTCGTATGCGTCGGTGTCGCCCCAGCGCTCCCTGGCTTCGTCCGCGTACTCGTCAGGCTCGAAGCCGTCGAAAATCTTTTTCATGTCCATTTTTTTGTCCTCTGTTTCCGTGTCGCCGATGGAGGCCAGCGCCGCGTCGATCGCGCGAATCATCGCCGCGGTGTCCGCGGCACGCCGCTCTAGCTCGGCGCGTTGATCGAGCAGGGCCCGCCGGCGGTCGAAACCCGGATCGTCCAGCGAGCGTCTGACGTCCTCGAGCGACAGACCCAACTCGCGGCCGATGAGAATCTGCTGCAAGCGCAGCAGGTCGTCATCGTCATAGAGCCGGTAACCCGCCGCCGTGCGCGCGCCCGGCACGAGCAGGCCGATCGCGTCGTAATGGTGCAGGGCGCGCACGGACAAACCGCTGAGCTCGGCGACCTCCTTGATTCGATAACGTCGTTTTGACGGCATGGGCGGGAGTTTACGGCCTCACGTAACGTGAGGGTCAAGCGCCGGGGCAAAGAAACCGGTGATGGTTTATGGAGCGCTCACGGGAAAGGCGGGGTATGCGCCGGGATGAATCGTGGCGAACCCGCGGCGTTTGGCGGTCGTTATTCCTCGTCTTCCTCGAGGAACTCGTC
>JAKSBY010000486.1 GCA_022360855.1 Sphingomonadales bacterium
GCGGCTTATCCGCGCTGCGGATGACGGTCTCCCGCAGCTGCTCGCGTGCAAGGGCCTCATCCATAGCGGTCTGTGCCTGCCGGACGGTGAGCGGCGAGTCACCCAAGGCCTCAAGATCCTGGAAAACGCCCTCGAGCAACAGGTGTTGGCGGACGGCGGCCATATCGAACGCTCCCCATCGACGCACCTCGCCGCGATGCGCCATCTATCGGAGTTGCACGCGACCCTCGATGGCGCCGGTCGACAGGATGTTCCGGCGCTCCCGGCCGCCATCACGCGCCTCGCCCGCGTCTTGCGCATGTTCCGGCATGGTGACGGCGGGCTCGCGCTCTTCAACGCGGGCATCGAAGAAGAAAGCTGGCTTGTCGATCTCGCGCTTGCCCAACCACATGCGAAGGGCCGCCCCCTCGTCGACGCGCCCGACGTCGGGTTCAGACGCATACAGGCTGGCCGTTCGGTTCTGATCGCCGACATGGGGGTGCCGGCGAATGTCGGACGCTGGGCGCACGCCGGCACGCTCAGCTTCGAGATGAGCACCGGAAAGGAACGCCTCATCGTCAATTGCGGTCCGTGGCGCGGCGGCGACAGCTCTTGGCGGCAAGCCCTGCGGGCGACCGCAGCGCACAGCACCCTCACGGTCGACGATACGAGCGCGGCGAGCCTCGGCGACGACGGCACTCTTTCGAACGGCCCGACGAAGGTCGATGTCGAGCGGCATGATCAGGAGGGCGCGAGCTGGCTCGAGGCGAGCCACGACGGCTACCTCGGACCGTTCGGCTTGCTCCACAAGCGTCGGCTCTACGCCTCGGAGGATGGCGCCGACGTGCGCGGCGAAGACACCCTGATGCGGATCGAGAAGCGCGCGAAGGAAGGGCGGCAATTCGCCATTCGGTTTCATCTGCATCCAGATGTGCAGTGTTCGATGGTCGAGGACCGAAGCGCCGCGTTGTTGCGCCTGCCGAGCGGCAGCGCGTGGCAAATGCGGGCGTCCGGTGCGGCAATCGACATTAACGAAAGTGTCTATTCCGGCGACGGCGCGACTCGGAGACGCACCGAACAGATCGTGCTGACCGGTCCGATTCAAGAGACGACAACCACCGTCAAATGGGCATTGCGCCGCATCCCGAAAGGGAGCTGAGCCGCAACGACGTGAATCGGCACGAACAAAGGCTTTCCGCGTCGCGCGCGTGCACATTTGTGCCACGAAAGCCCTTGCAAATCGCTCGATAATGGACCAACTAAGAACGCATCGGTTGCACGTGACCTTGGTATCTTCGCAGCTGTCGCCAGCCTAGCCGAGTTACTCTGAGACACCGTGCGCCCCTACTACCCTCGACGCCACATCTTGTGGCAAGGGCGTTTCATATCGAAAGGAGTGGCAATGGCTACTGGAACAGTGAAGTGGTTCAACTCGGTCAAAGGTTATGGCTTCATCCAACCGAGTGACGGATCGAAGGACGCGTTCGTGCATATCTCAGCCGTCGAGCGTGCCGGTCTGACGAACCTTCGCGAAGGTCAAAAGGTCGAGTATGAGCTGACACCCGGTCGCAACGGTAAGTCGTCAGCGGAGAACTTGGTTATCTTGGACTAGTTTCGACGCGTTCGCGTCGACTGTTGATCGCATCCGGCCGCGGGCGAGCGGCCGGATGGGTGGGAATTTCTGATACGGCGCACGTCGTGTGACGTGCGAATTGGATTGGATTTGGCGTTCGCCGATGGATCGGCATGCGCCCCTTCCCGCCGTCGCTAGCATTGAAAGGTTCGAATGGCCCGCAAGCCGAACTACAAATTCGCTCGAATGGAGCGCGAACGCGCGAAAGCCGCGAAGAAGGCCGAGCGCGCGAAACTGAAAGCCGAGCGTGCTGAGCTTCGTCGGTTGGAGAAAGAAGGGAAACCGACCGACGCCGATATCGAGGAACCGGCTCCCGAATAA
>JAKSBY010000053.1 GCA_022360855.1 Sphingomonadales bacterium
CCGCCTGCTTGATCAGGTTGCGGGCGATGATCAGCTGCTGAATCTGCGTGGTCCCCTCGACGATGCGAAACAGCCTGACGTCCCGGTAGAACCGCTCGATGCCGTAGTCCGCGATATATCCCGCGCCACCGAAAATCTGCACCGCGCGGTCCGCGACCCGCCCCACCATTTCGGTGCAGAACAATTTGCAACACGACGACTCGGTCGCCACGTCGAGCCCCTCATCGCGCCGCCTGGCCGCGTCCATGACCATGCAGCGCGCCGCATAGGCTTCGGTCTTCGCGTCCGCCAGCATGGCCTGGACCAGCTGGAATTCCGCGATGGCCTGCCCGAACTGCCTGCGTTCAATCGCGTAATTGAGGCTGTCGGCGATCAGCCGCTCCGCGATGCCGACGCAGAGCGCCGAGATGTGGAGGCGCCCCCGGTCGATGATGCGCATGGCGTTGTAGAACCCTTGGCCCTCCTCGCCGAGCAGGTTGGCGGCGGGAACGCGGCAATCGTCGAAGTAAACGTCGCAGGCATGGGCGCCCTGCTGCCCCATTTTCTTTTCCGGCTTGCCGATCGTGACGCCGGGCAGGTCGGTGGGCACGATGAAGGACGAAATGCCGCGCGCGCCTTTTGCCGCCTTGTCGGAGCGTGCCATGACCGTGATGATGTGCGCCTTGCCGGCGTTGGTGATGTAACGCTTGGTGCCGTTGAGGATGTAGCCGTCGCCGTCTCGCGTTGCGCTGGTTTGGATCGCCGCCGCATCGGAGCCGGCGTTCGGCTCGGTCAGCGCGAAGCTGGCGATGATCTCGCCGGTTGCGATCTTCGGAAGCCAGGCTTTCTTCTGATCTTCGGTGCCGAACATGATGATGCCGTGGGAGCCGATGCCGATATTGGTGCCGGCGGCCGAGCGAAAAGCGGGCGAGGTCTTGCCAAGCTCGAAGCAGACCAGCGCTTCGTCCTCCATGGAAAGGCCGAGGCCGCCGTAGTTCTCGGGCACCGAAAGCCCGAACAGGCCGAGCCGCCGCATGTCCTCCAATATGGCCTCGGGAACTTCGTCGTTCTCTGCAACCTCGTCCTCGGCGGGCACCAGCCGCTCCCTCACAAAGCGGCTGATCGTCTCGAGGAACTGCGCACGGGTCTCGGCACTCAGTGCCATGGATGATGTTCTCGAAAACCGATCTCAAAGAAGGCTTCGAAACTACCAAAGCCGGTGCGCGGTTAATTTTGAATGCCTATGGGAATCAAGAACAACCGACCGTTATGCGAAGCCATATCGGAGGTTCGTTCTTTGCCTTTGGTGCTAGCCTCGAGGCACGCATTCCAAGGGCTGCCAGATGAATTTCGAATTCTCCGAAGACCAGATTTTTCTCAAGAACCAGGCCAACAAGCTGTTGTTCGACCAGGGCGGCGCGAGCGTCTGTCGGCACGTGACCGAAAGCGGCGCGTCGTTCGACCGATCCTTATGGGACACGATTGTCAAGATGGGCTGGACCGGCGCGGCCATCCCCGAACGCTATGGCGGCCACGGGCTCGGGCATCTGGAGCTTTGCGTGATCGCCGAGGAGCTCGGCCGCATCATCGCCCCGACGCCGTTTGCCTCAACCGTCTATCTGGCCGCCGAAGCCCTGATGTTGGCGGGCTCGGAGGCGCAGAAAGAGGCCCATCTGCCGCGGATCGCATCGGGCGAGGCGATCGGCACGCTCGCGGTTTTCGAACGCGCCGGGCGGCTTGCGCCCAATGCCCTGGAGTGTTCCTTCGCCGATGGCCGGATCTCGGGATCGAAACTGCCGGTCCCGGACGGGGACGTTGCCGACATCGCCATCGTGGTCGCCAAGGACGGGGGCGGCGACGGTATAGTATTGGCGCTGGTTGACCTCACCGGTCCCGGCGTCTCCCGGTCCAGGATCGAGTCCTTCGACGGCTCGCGGTCGCAGGCGTCGATCACCTTCGAGGAGGCGCCCGCCGAGATATTGGCCGAAGCCGGTGATGGCTGGGCAGCGCTGCATCGCCTCTTCGAGCGGGCGGCGGTCATGGTTGCTTTCGAGCAGCTCGGCGGTGCCGAGCAGTGTTTGGAGACGGCCAAGGCTTATGCGCTGGAGCGCCACGCCTTCGGCCGGCCGATCGGCTCCTATCAGGCGCTCAAGCACAAGATGGCGGACATGTACACCAAGAACGTGCTGGCGCGCTCCAACGCCTATTACGGCGCCTGGGCGCTTTCGACGGATGTCCCGGAACTGCCGCTTGCCGCCGCCGCCGCGCGGATCTCGGCGATCCAGGCCTACAAATTCGCCGCGGAGGAAAGCCTCCATATCCACGGCGGTATGGGATTCACCTGGGAGGTCGACTGCCACCTCTATGCGCGCCGGGCCAAGCACCTCGCCCTGGTCTTGGGCAGCGAGGGCTATTGGAAGCAACGGCTGGTCGCCGCGCTCGAGCGGCAGGCTGCCTGATTATCCGAATAGACGGAGTGTTTGAAAGTGGACTTCAACGATACGCCCGAAGAAGCGGCATTCCGCGCCGAGGCGACGGCATTCCTGCAAGCGCATGCGAC
>JAKSBY010000165.1 GCA_022360855.1 Sphingomonadales bacterium
GACGCCGATGGTAACCCGCGGGCCGAGGCCATCGAGCAGCCGTCCCGCCGAGGCCATGCCGAGGACGGCGCCGATATTGATCGCGCCGACCACTCTCGCGGCATAACCCACGGACAAGCCGGCCTGGTCGAAGATCGTCGGCAGCCAGACCAGCATGACATTGGACAAGACCCCGCTGCAGAACAGCAGCGCCCACAGCATCAGGGTCGGCGTCGCGAATTCCTTGGCAAAGAGCGCGCGGATCTCGGCGGGCACGCGCGATTGCTCCTGATCCGAGGCCGGCGCGCGGAGTTTCGAAATCGGCTCCCACAGGGTGTCGACGTCGATGCCCGGCACGAGCTTCGCCATCGTCGGGCCGATGCGCCGCGCGCGATTGTCGGTAAGCGCGAGAAAGCGGGGCGATTCCGGCAGGATGTAGTGAATGACCAACGCCAGCACCAGCGGCAGCGCGGCGCCGAAGTAGAACACCATCTGCCATCCGCTTGCCTCCGCGATCGCGCCGCCGGCGAGGCTGCCGATGGCGGCGCCCAGGGGAAAGCCCGCGACCGCAAACGCCACGATGGTGGCGCGGTAGCGCTCCGGCGCCAGCTCCGATGTCAGCGCCAGCGTGGCCGGCAAGGCACCGGTCAGCGCGAGGCCGACCATGAAGCGTACGATCGCCAGCGCCTCGAAAGAAGGCGCCACCGCCGTCAGCCAGGTGAAGAGGGCAATCAATAGCAGCGAAATAATGATCAGGCGTTTGCGGCCGAACCGGTCGGCGGCTTTGCCGAGAGTCAGGGCGCCGATGGCGGCGCCGACCTGCGTCAGGGCGAGAATGGCGCCAAGCTGGCCGTGGGAAAACTCGATGTCGCGCATCATCAGGGGCGCGACAACGCCCATGGCGACGAAATCGAGCCCGTCGATCACGGCAACCAGGATACAGAGCACGATGGCCAGGCCGCGATAGCCCGTGAACGGCGCCTCGTTCAGGGCCGCGCTGACCCGTGCCGGATTAGCGATGACCGTGCTCCATTTGGCTTTGCCGCGTCACTCGGCGGCGACCGGGTGCACGATGCGGCCGTCGTGCTGCGATTTTCCGAATTCGCCGAGGAAACGGCGGCAGGCCGCGAAATCCAGGCCGGTGACGCGCCAGGCGACATAATTATCCGGCCGGATGACGTAGATCGCCTGGCGATTGTCCCCGTTGTCGACACCGTAGCAGTCGAAAACATCGGGCCCGTTCGCGAAAACGCACCGCTCCTCGCTTCCGAAGGCGAAGCGGGCGACAAGATGCGCGGCGGCAAAGGGAAACGCGTCCGTGAGCGCCTCGAGCTCGGCGCGTATCTCCGCACACGCCTCCGTATCCAGGGGCTGACGCGAAAAGGCGACGATGTTGAAACGATACCCTTTGAGCAGGGCGAACATGTCGCCGTCATCATTGATGCCGACATTCGGCGCGCGTTCGCCGGCGCGCGGTCCGGTGTCGGGCCAGCGCGGGCCTTCGCCCACATAGCGGCTGAGCTCATAGCTGACGTTGCGCTCCGACACGTTGAAGAAGCCCTTGCGATGAAACTTCGCGGTTCGCGAGACGATCGGCAAAAAGAGCTTCGCCGCCACGTCGCGCATCACCGCCTTCCATCCGGCCTGTCCGGCGGCCGCGGCAAACAGCTTGCCCGTCGTGCGCACGACGAGCTCGCCGATGGGTTTGCGCTCGTCGTGATAATTGTCGAGCAGCTCGTCGTCGGCGCCACGCCGAAGCACGGCCGCCAGCTTCCAGGCGAGATTGGCGGCGTCCTGCAGGCCGGTGTTCATACCCTGGCCGCCGGCGGGCGAGTGTATATGGGCGGCGTCGCCGGCAACGAACATGCGGCCGGCGCGATAGCGCTCTGCCGCGCGGTGATGAGCCCGGTAGCGCGTCACCCAGACAGGATCCGAAAGCTTTGCGGGAATGCAGGCCGACTTTTCAAAGGCGTCTTGCAGTTCCGTGAGATCGAGCTCGAGGCCCGCGCTGGCATCGCCGTCTTCGTCCGTGGTCAGGTCCGTGGCCATCACGCGGGAGAGAGAGCTGCCGCCGAGCGGGAGAAAAAGGCCGATGCGCCGGCCGTTAATGAACACGCGAAAGCGGTGGTGATCGAGCGGCCAGTCGACCTTGCAGTCGGCGAGCAGGAAGCTCTGCGCATAGGTGCCGCCGGTAAAATCGATGCCTGCGGATTGCCGCACGATGCTGCGCGAGCCGTCGGCGCCGATAACATAGGCGCAGCGGATCTGCGACGATGCCCCGTTCCGGTCGCGCAGCGATGCGGACGCGCCGGTGGCGTCCTGCTGCAGCTCCAGGACTTCCTGGCCGCGTTCCACCTCGACGCCCAGCGCGACGAGGTCTTCGATGAGGATGTTCTCGGTTTCCGACTGCGCGATCATCAGGATGTAGGGAAACGGCGTATCCGGCGCGTCGGCGCGGTCGGTATTGAGCCCGCCGCGAAATTTACCGTGAACGTGAATATCGACGCCCGTGGTCATCACGCCACGCGCCAGGAATTGCTCGGACAATCCGATCGACTGCATCAATTCCAGCGTGCGCGCCTGCACCGCGAAGGCGCGGGATTCGCGCGTCGCTTCGGTGCGCTTTTCGAGGATGCGCACATCGACGCCGGATCGCTTCAGCAGATCAGCCGCGATCAGTCCGGTCGGGCCGGCGCCGACGACCAGTACTTCACAATCCAAAGCGGAACTTGTCATGACCCCGTCTCCCGTTGAGGCGCCTTTCCGATTCTATCCCGCCAGCTTTGCCCGATCCAGTTCGGCCAGCTTCGTGGTCAGGATGCGGGTGCGTGTGATTTCATAGGGTTTCGTGAAGAGCTCGGGTTGCGACTCTTGGACCCACTCAGCGACCGCGCCTTCGACATGTTTGCGAAGCGCGTCCTCGTCGGTGAACAAATTGAAGATGGCGAAGTGCCCGTCGCCGATCTCCATGGCGTAGAAGTTCGTGGTGCCGGGTTCTTCGCCCAGCCGGCGCGCCGCCTCCCGCAGGAACACGCGGGCCTCTTCCTCCTTGCCCGGCCGGGCCTCCATGGTGGCCCACACGGCGAATTGCTCATGGCTCATCTTCGGTCCTTTCTCACTCTGTAATCCGCGCTTCGAGCGCGCCGGGATGTCGTGTTTGCAGATAGGCGGGATCTGACCGACGGTAAAATTTCAGCGCCGCCGGATGGACCCATA
>JAKSBY010000407.1 GCA_022360855.1 Sphingomonadales bacterium
CGGCAACAACGGCGCGATCCGCGCCCATTGCGCATCCGAAAACCAAAAGAAATCCGCCATAATCAACGCCTCCTGACAAAAAGACGTTGAATCACAGCACACCACAAAATGAAACCCAGTTAATGGGTCCAGACCCTAGATACCCCATCCTACCCCCGTCCCGCGACGCGGACCGGGACGATGAGCAAGACCGCGTAGGCCAGCCATACGGTGAGATTGCTGTAAAAGGCCCAGCCGGCGTTGAATTCGTAAACGATGACGCCGATATCGAAACCCGCGTTCACGATCACGAACAGGACGCCGAGCTTAAGGCCGATCTTGTCTTCATGGGCATCATCGAGGCCCAGATAGCGCAAGGTCAGCCAGTCGGCGAACCAGATCCAGAACACGATGATCGGCAGGCTGATGGCCAGGTTCGTGGAGATGTAGGGGATGGCCGGGATGTCGCGCAGCGGCGGGACCGCAAGCACGATACTGCCCCAAACAAAGCCCGACAGCCAAATGAGCAGCGCGTAGATCAAGGCGCGGGGCAGATGTTTCGGCATCTCAGCTCTCCCGAAGCGGCACAAGTGTCGGCCCATTGGTGCGTCTTGTCAACGCGCCGGCCGTCGCCGTAAGCTCTCCTCAGGGGCAAAGAACCAGCGAGGAGACAGACGATGGCGTCAAAATTCGACCCCGAGGGAACGCGGCTTCCCATCAAGATCGATTCCACATCGAACGGCGAGTTCGAGCCTGTGCCTTTGGACAAGCGCAGCCGCTTTGCCAACCGCCTGGCGCGAGAGCGGGCCGGTGACAACGCCAAGCGGCTCGGCCTCGACCGGCGTTCGTTCCTCGTCTCGGCAACGGGCGCAGCCTCGACCCTGCTGGCCTTCAACGAGGCCAACGCGCTCGCCGGCAAGCGTGGCGGCCATTACGCCATCGCCTCTGAAGCGTCGGTCGATGCGGACGCCGCCGGCGCGGCGCTGGAAGGCCGCGAGTTCATCTTCGACGTGCAGGGGCATTACGTGAATCCGGCCGGCGACTGGATCAAGAAGATGCCCGAGACGGCGCGGCCGCTCGCGGGCATTGCCTCCATGAACCCCTGCGCCGGAGGGCTCGGCACGGAAACCCGCGACTATCTCGGCTGCATCGATGCCGACAGCTTCATCAAAGACGTATTCCTGGATTCCGACACCGACATGATGGTGCTGAGCTTCGTGCCGTCCCGGCGCGACGCCGAGCCCCTGACTATCGAGGAGGCCGCCGCGACCCAGGCCATCGTCGAGGAGCTCGAGGGCAATCACCGGCTCATGCTGCACGGCCGCGTCAACCCTAACCAGGACGGCGATCTGGAGGGGATGGATGAGCTGGCGGAACGCTGGGGCGTCGCCGCCTGGAAGACTTACACCCAATGGGGCCCGGACGGAAAAGGCTTCTTCCTCTCCGACGAAGACGTTGGCATTCCGTTCATTGAGAAGGCCCGGTCGCTCGGCGTCAAGGTCATCGCCATCCACAAGGGGTTGCCCTTCGGAAGGCGGTCCTACGAGCACAGCCGCTCCGACGACATCGGTGTGGTCGCGAAGATGTACCCGGATGTGGACTTCATCGTCTACCATTCCAGCCTGGATACGGCGGTGGAAGAGCGCGCCTTCGCGCCGGGCGCGGGCCGCGACGGCATCGACTCGCTCGTCCAGTCGGTGATCGACAACGGCATCGCGCCCGGCGGCAACGTCTATGCCGAACTCGGCTCGACCTGGCGCTTTTTGATGCGCGATCCGGACCAGGCCGCCCACGGGCTCGGCAAGCTGTTGAAATATGTCGGCGAAGACAATGTGCTGTGGGGCACGGATTCGATCTGGTACGGCTCGCCGCAGGACCAGATCCAGGCCTTCCGCAGCTTCCAGATCTCGGCCGAATTCCAAGAGAAACACGGCTATCCCGAGATCACGCCAGAAATCCGCGCCAAGGTCTTCGGCCTGAACGCCACCAAGCCCTACAAGATCGATCTTAAGGAGGTCAAAAAGCGGGCAAGCCATGACGGCCTCAGCCGCAAGCGCGCGAATTACGCCGAGAAGGCCGATCCGCATTTCAGGACCTTCGGGCCCAAGACCCGCCGCGAGTTCGTTAACCTCCTGAAGCTGAACGGCGGCTCGCGACTTTAGGCGATCACTCTGCGGCCGGCGCCGCTTGGGCGCCCGCGACGCGGCCGCGGATGACTTCGTTGCCGGGCTCGGGGCGGGTCGGCACGTTGAAGCTGAGCAGGAGCGAGACGGCCGCCATGCCGGCGCCCGCCAGGAACACCAGCGCCGGCGAGATCAGCCAGACGAAGCCGAAGGCGGCGGGGATCGCGACCGCGGCGATGTGGTTGATCGTGAAGCCGACACCTGCCGTGGCGGCGATGTCGGCCGGGTCGGCGATCTTCTGAAAATAGGTCTTTATGGCGATGGCGAGCGCGAAGAACAGGTGGTCGACCACATAGAGCCCGGCGGCGAGCCGGCCGTCTTCCACGAAGGCGTAGGCCACGAACACGCCGATCAGGCCGATATACTCGAAGATCAGCGCGCGGCGTTCGCCGATGCGGCCGATCAGGCGCCCGATGCGCGGCGCCAGGACCACGTTGATCGCCGCGTTCAGGAGGAACAGAAGCGCGATCTCCGACACCGAATAGCCGAACTTCTCGACCATGAGGAAGCCGGCAAAGACAACAAAGATCTGCCGCCGCGCGCCGGACATGAAGGTGAGCGCGTAGTAGAGCCAGTAGCGCTTGCGCAGGACGACGCGCTTGTGCTGAACGACCGTCTCCTCATAGGCCGGGAAGGCGAGCCAGCAATAGAGCGCCACCGCGACCGTGGCGCCGCCGCCCGCGATGTAAATCCAGAAGTAGTCCAGGCGCAGCACGTCCGATGCCAGCCAGATCAGGCCGAATGTGGCGATCGAAGTAAACGACCCGACGGCGATGATGCGCCCCAAGATCTCCGGCGCCTTGCTCTTGTCGAGCCATTGCAGCGACAGCGAGGTCTGCAGGGTCTGGAAATAGTGGAAGCCCAGCGAGCCGATGAAGGTGGTGATATAGAGCCCGGCGATGGTCGGGAAGGCGCCGGTGGCGGCGGTGCCGAGGCCGAGCAGCAAGAGCGACAGATAAGCCAGCCGCTGCTCCCGGACAAGCAGAAGCACGAAAATCACTGCAAAGGCCAGGAAGCCCGGAATCTCGCGGATCGACTGCAGGATCCCCATCTCGGCGCCGGTAAAGGCGGCCCGCTCGATGGCGAAATTGTTGAGGAGCGCCGACCAGGTGGCGAAGCTCAAGGGCACTGCGGCTGCCAGGAGATACAGGAGTATCTCTGGCCGCCGCCAGCCGTGTTTGATTGGAGAAGTTTCCGCCAGTTCGCTCATGAGGCCCGTTACATGGCCCGGCAACGCGTCGGCCGCAAGTAATGATTTCTTGGCGGATTCACAAGCCTGGATTGACTTTCCCAAGCCGTGACCCAGCCAAATAAATGTCAAGAAGCTCTTGACCGGCGCACCTCCGGCGGTTGATCGTTTGGGCTGGGCAAGCAATCGGGGGAGATATGTTGGGCATTGATCTCAATCCGTCGCTGACCATCGGGGTTGAAGAGGAATACCTGCTGGTCGATCCCGAAACGCGCGATCTGGCGGCCGATCCGCCGCAGGCGCTGTTCGATGATTGCGAGGAATGCCTCGGCCATCACGTGACCACGGAGTTCCTGCGCAGCCAGATCGAGATCGGCACGCCGGTCTGCAAGAACATCGCCGAAGCGCGCAGGGAGCTAAAGCGTCTCAGGGCCAAGGTCAGCGAGGTGGCCGGCAATTACGGCCTCAGGATCATCGCCGCCTCCACGCATCCCTTCGCCAATTGGGAAGTGCAGAAGCATACGCCCAAGGAGCGTTACGATGCGCTGGCGCGCGACATGGCCGGCGCCATCCGCCGCATGCTGATCTGTGGCATGCACGTTCATGTCGCCCTGGAAGACCCGGATCTGCGCATCGATGTGATGAACCAGGTGCGCTACTTCCTGCCGCATCTGTTGGCGCTGTCCACCTCGTCGCCTTTCTGGGCCGGGCAGTATATGGGCCTGATGTCGTCACGGCTCACGGTTTTCGACGGCATGCCGCGTACCGGCGTGCCCGACCGCTTCGATAGCTGGGCCGAATATGACCGCCTCATCGCGCGGATGATCGAGGCCGGCGTGGTCGAGGACGGCACCAAGCTGTGGTGGGACATCCGCCCTTCGGCGCGCTTCCCGACCCTGGAGATGCGCATCAGTGACGTCTGCACCCGGGTCGAGGATGCGCTGACCATCGCCGCGCTCTACCAGTCTCTCGTGCGCATGCTGGTCCGGCTCCGCCGGCGCAATCAGCGCTGGCGCATCTATCCGCGTACCCTGGTGCAGGAGAACCGCTGGCTGGCGCAGCGCTACGGCACCGAGGGCGAGCTGGTCGACCTCGGCCGCGGCAAGCGGGCGCCTTTCCTGAATCTGCTTTCGGAGATTATCGAGATCATCCGCGAAGACGCCGAGGCGCTGCAATGCATCGAGGCCGTGGAGCACGCCCGCGACATCATCGGCCGCGGCTCCAGCGCCCAGCGCCAGGTGGCCGTGTTCAACGAAAAGAAGGACGAAGGCGCCGACGACAAGGAAGCGCTCATCGCCGTCGTCGATTTCCTCATGGACGAGACCCTGGAGGGGGTCGCCGAGGAGCCGGGCGAGAGCACCGTCGTCAGTTTGGGATCTTAAAGCTTATCAGTGTCTGTATACCAGCGGTGTCCACTGGCTCACCATCCCTGATCGTTGGCGCGTAACGCCATTTTTCCAAGGCTTCCAGCGCCGATCTTTCAAACAACTTGCCCCCTTTGGAGGAGACGACCCTGGCGTCTTTGGTCCGCCCCTGTGCGCTTACGGTGAATTCAACAATCACTTGCCCTTCGCTATTGCTGTCTAACTTTGCATACGGGTATTCGGGATGTATTCGGTAAAGCGGCTCAAAGTCGTCGTCCGGGTCACGGTCTTGAACGCGGCCCGCAGCGATGCAGTGCTCGGTGGATTTCTCGTCTTCTCCCATCTCCTCATAGACCTGGACAAGGAAGGCATGAGCCGAAAGGGTGAACTGGCTTGGCGCCTCCGGTACTTGCTCGAATATCTCCAGTGCTTTGACGAAATGCGGCTCGGCGGAGCGGTATTTCTGCCGCGCCATGTTTGTCTTGCCGCGCCAGAATACGGCATTGCCCGCCTTGATGTGCGTTGGCCCGAGGCGCGCCGCGTAGATTTGCTCGGCGGCCTTGAATTGCGGCTCGCCCATGTCGACCTCGTGACTGAAATGCCGGGCCATTCCAAGTTCCATCAGAATTTCGGCCCGATGGAGGTCATACTCCTGACCGTTCTCCCCCGCGATCTTCACGGCTTTGCGCAATGCCCGTTGTTCTTTGTCCGGCATTATCGCCTTGTCATAAATCGCCGCCAGATCGATCCAGTTGCCGATCAGCCGCGGATCGTATTTTCCGTAAGCTGCCTCGAATACCTCGATCGCCGTTTTGATCCATTTGGCGGCGGGTTTGTATTGTTCGGATTGGAACAGCACCATGCCGAGGTTGGTGGCGAGCATGCCGACCTGCTCATCCTCGGAGCCTAGAAGGTCGATGCCAAGTTCATAAGCCTTTTCCGCCGGCCCGACGGCTTCGACAAATTTTCCGGCCTCGACGAGTGCAGTGTATTCGCGATAGGCCGCGTTGAAGTCCGATGTTTTGCTCGCCAGCGCCGGGATGGCGCTTACCAGACAAATCAAGACTGCTACAAAGCAAAACTTCACTGTTCTGCTCCATCTAGGCAATTTCGCCGGCGCCCGGTCAGGTCGGCCTCGCTAGCGGTTGTTGTCGTTACTAATAACCGAGGTCCTGCCAAACGCTTCAGGCCTGTCGTGTGTCCACGTGCACTTTGTCAAGACGTCCACACCATTCTCGTCAGAATTGGGCGCGCCAGTTAACCAGACGCAACGGGCTGATTTTACGAAGTTAATCACTGTCACGATCGGCTTGCTTTCGACAAACTTTCCATTCTTCATTGCCGGCGCGAAGCGCCACTTTGCCACCGCTTTTCTTACTGCCAGATCGAAAGTGTTCATTGGCTGTCCTTCGAGTATTTTTACCTTCTTGGTCGAGCCGTCGTCAGCGACCGTTAGCTCAATTCTGACATAGCCATCGTAGAGCTTAGATCCCGTAGGCAGAGGCCGATGGAGGGGTAAAGGCTCGCTGGTCCCGCCCCGGGCCCGAGCATTTGCATGGGCAGCTTCTCGGGCATGATGGATTGTTTTCTCATAGTTCCCTATTTCGCTTTGTATTCTCGCCAATTGGCCATGGGCAGCTACAATCGTCGGTTCGTGGGATGGACTCAGCGAATACGACAATTCCAAAGCTGCCATCGCGTAAAGCTCTGCCTTTCTTGGTTTTAGCCGAACCAGCATGGTCTCGCCCATGCGCAGCAGGACGTCGGCGTAGAGCGGGTGCGCCTTTCCATGGGCGCGTTCGATGAGAGTGAGCGCGTCCTCAAACTTTCTCATTGCCGAATTGAAACGTCGGGCCAGAGAAAGTGTCTCTGCCAGTTCGACGGTAGGCTCGACCAATTCCGAATGGCCGGGCCCATAGATGCGTTCATGTGTCGC